>NZ_JAWOTP010000004.1:0-285291 GCF_033338935.1 Vibrio sp. Vb0598
TAAATCTTCCATGATTGATTATCTCCATTTCTGCGAGCGCATAACGCCCTGTTAAGGTGTGAGCAACGCAATACCGAAGCTGCCGCATACCACCTTAAACACTAAAACCAACGCATAGTAAAAATGCCACGCGTTGCGAATCACTCTTAAACAGTTTGTTATGCCTATGCTAACCACCTAGAAAATCTAGTATTTTTTGTCCAGTACCTAGACCTCGTTTGTAAAACTCAGTGTGACCGCAGCTACTGCATGATAAGAAATAAAAACGGTGTTTGTTGTAATTGAAAAATGTACTCCAAAATCCACCACTGGCTCTTAACTCACCAACCTCATATGACTCTGAACCACATTTATCACAGCAGTATTCAAACTTCGATTTCACTTTGTCATTCCCTAACAGGTGGTTTGCCATCTGCTTGTTTGCAAGCTCTTTGCCTAAAGACCCGCACTGTTCACACTTTAATGATGAGTGTTCATTGCTATGCCAGCACCCAAAGCACTCCCATTTACTATCCATATTCCCTCTTATAGGCATAACGCCGCATTAAGGTGTGAGCAACGCTACCACGAAACTTAACCATACCACCGTAAACACGAAACCCAACGATGGAATGAAAAATGCCAAGCGTTGGGAATCACTCTTAAATGCTTTGTTAGAACAATTAAATGATGGATAATTCTTCATGTTTAGGGCTAATTTTAGGATCAATATAGAATTCGCTCCCATTCATCAATATCACTGCATGTCTTACAATACCAGGTGCTAATAAACCAATTTCATTATGAGAAATGATCCCCTCTTTATCTGCTCCAGCCACGGTAAACAAGTCACCTCTTTGATAAACATAGCTATCATCTGGCATTGAAGTTTGTTTATAAGTTATTGAATCCACCAGTTTTAGAGGTGCTTGTTCAGTTGAGTATGAGCCAATTGGTATTTTTAGTTGGAACCAATCGGCTCCTCCTAAATTAAGCGCATACTTAGCATTAGCTTCAATTTTTATACAATGATTTAGATGCGATTGATTGTGTTCATTGCGAACGTATGTTGGTTGATAACAAATTACACAATCTATTTCTTCTGAATCTATTAGTTCCTTTATTGGTTGCTCCATATGCTTATAGTTAGCCCCTTCATGCATACGCATAAATACAACTTTCACTTGATCATTTTTAGTTTCTACGTTTTTATTTAAATTATTTACAGCTTGCCTTATTTTCTTTACATATCTCAATTTTTCACTTTTCGCTGGCATACTCATAATTTGAATAGTATGGGACACTTTTTGCCTTGAATAGGCATATTCCGTTGATGGAAGAGATGCAAAGTTAAGTAAGATAGATTTATCTAGTTGATAAGCCTGATTTAATTGAAAACGACCTTTGCTAAGAAATTTAATGATTTTATCAAAATCTGATTTGGTTAAGGTTTTATCTGATATTATCTGTAAGCTTAGCCCATACCCTTTACGGGCTAGCGCTTTAACAAATGTACTTCTCACTAAGTCACTTTGTGACTTAAAAAAAGCATAGGAATCTGAAGCATCGATATTTTTAATGGAAACAACTTGGCTGTTCCCATTAACAAGATCTATGGAAAAATCATACCCTGGATTCTTACCAGGGGCCGGTTGAATTTTTGACTCAAATAGACTAAAAACACCAAAGAAAAATATTTCAGTAAAAAAACCAAGTGTGTTTCTAGGGTTCTCTTTTTTTATTTTCCGTATTGTAGATTTCAGCCACTTTTGGTTTTCTTCACTAAATCGCTGTAAACACTTACCTAAAGTATAAAGTTCTACCGTTGCCAAGCGATCCGGTCGATTCCATAATTTTGGTAATGTATGGTTAGAGTTTGACTCTAAGTAATCTATTCCGAAGTATTCAATAATTGAAGTCAGAGCTTCTTCACCATCATTATCATAACTAAGCTTGTCTAAAGCTCTTCCTTTAATCATAAGTACCTCATCTCATATGCCTGACAATTGTTCTAACGCCGCGTTAAGGGGTGAACAACGCAAACCACCCAACCTAAGCCATTGTGCCTTAAACACAAAAGCCAAACATTGAACCAAAACTTCCAAGCGTTGAGAATCCCTCTTGAACGCTTTGTTATACCACTACTCAAAGCTTTTCACTGAACTCCCCACACTGCTTACACTTGTAGCCATGCTTGTAAAAGAACAGTGGAAAACCCAGTAAAATAAATACTAAGAAAGCTGGACGCTTACCTTTTGTAAATGCAAATAGCTCTGTACTACCACAGTTTGGGCAAACATCTTTTGCTTCATCAACGGCAACTTCATTTTCCAATGATTCTGAGAAGTCACTACTAAGTATTTGTTTCGCTTCCTCTGCATCACTCTCGGCCACCATCAGACGAACACCGCCCATGGCGTTTGAATAAAGCCACTGAGTATTCACCGTGTGCTCGTCAGCGATGTAACTTTCTATTCCAGCACTATCTAGGCTCGCTTTCGCAATATGAGCTTCATGAGGAAAAGAAAACCTTGCTACTACAATCACGTTTTACTCCTTGTGGTATAACGCCTTGTTAAGGTGTGAGGCACGCAATACCGAAGCTTCCGCATACCACCTTAACCACTAAACCAACGCATGGTAAAAGTGCTACGCGTGCCGAATCACTCTTAAACAATTTGTTATATGCCTAATCACAGGTTTCAATGGATGATGTTATCAACAGGCCTGTTAATTCAGGGCTTCAAACTTACAAGCTAAACATTCATCCCCATCGACGTACTCAGAGAACCAATAATGTGGGTCATTCACCTCACGGAAAGTCGCAAGACTATATTGCTGAGAGAATCGGTACTTCAATATGATAAGCCTGCGACACTTAGGCGGCCATTCCGCTTTCTCTAAAATGACATTTCTATTAGTCAGTTCTGACTTTAAAATCTCGTTCAAAAACACGCTTTCGAACATTTAATTTGTCCTCATGGCATATAACGCCGCATTAAGGTGTGAACAACGCGAACACCTAACTTAAAGCATTGTGCCATAAACACAAAATTGGAAGTAGAACCAAAAGTACCAAGCGTTGAGAATCACTCTTAAATGCTTTGTTATGGCGCTGAACTTGAAGTTAATTGCTGAACGTCAATTAGGTCAACTTCCCTGCACAATATTCGCTTATATGCTACTAACGTGTGAATAGGAATAACCTGTAATTCAATGCCTTGGTAGGTCTTGGTTACTGACTTTGAGAAGTCGATTTCAAGCTGATGCCACGAACCATCCACTGAAGATTGGATCTTGGTATGCTGAGCCAAGCCTATTTCAATTTTTTGGTCTCGGTAAATTAGCTGAAAATACTCTAAGTCCCAGCCATATTCCGAATAATGAGTTAGTGGTTTAGACACGTACTGCGAAGCTAGAGCTAATATTTTGTTTGCATCAGAATTTTCGATATAGAGATCGATGTCTGCAACTTCACGATTGCCACCATGAATTGTAGCCGCCAAGCCACCGACTATTTGATACTCGATATTCTCCGATTCCAAAAGATCTTTGAGCCAATTTAAGGCTACTTTTACTTTCTTGCTCATATTGCTCCTTCAGCCGATTCTGTCCCTGCGCCATAACGCCGCATTAAGGGGTGAACAACGCAAACCACCCGGCCTAAGGCATTGTGCCGTAAACACTAAAGCCAATTCAAACCAAAACTGCCAAGCGTTGTGAATCCCTCTTGAATGCTTTGTTAGTTGCCAAATCTAAAGCTTAGATTTGAAGTCGATTGCCGTTTTGCCAACACTAGTTTTATGTGCTTTGAAAAACTCAGTTCAGGCGCAGTTTCAAAGCGCCTGTCACTGAAACCACTTGGAATTTACAACGCCGTAGAAAACGGGCTTTGAACACCCAATAAACCTTTTGGAACGACAATGCAACAGAGCAGACTTTCAACAAACTAATCTTCTTCTGAAACAGAAAACCCAAACCGCACAAGAAACCAAAGCACGACTTTCACAAACCCAAATAACTAGAAATTGAAATGCGAAAAACCTAGCCAAAAACACATGGACATAAGCCCTAAACATTCTGCTTTAGCTGCGTTTTCCTCGTTGGCAACTAACGCCCTGTTAAGGGGTGAGCAACGCAATACCGTTGTTGCCGTAAACCACCTTAAACACTAAACGCAACACATAGTTAAAGTGCCATGCGTTGCGAATCACTCTTAAACAGTTTGTTATGCTGATTGCCAGCCGTTTAAGAGTTACTCACACCAACCGCACTTATATTGACCATTTATCTGATTAAAAGTCGGAGCATTGCACTTAACACAATGATGCTGAACAAAGTCATTTGAGGACTGCTGTTGAGTTCTTTGCTTAGATTGGTGCTCGTTTGGATTGAGGCTCCATTGATGGTTTGGATCTGGAATGAACGTGGCACCGCTGCCGTCATAATTCGCTCCCCAGCAAGTGATAAACAACCAACCACCATGAACTTTTGCCCTCCAAGCATCACGAGGCCCACCTTCGTTGTCAATACGTTCCCATTTTAGGGTTCCCACACTTTCAGATTTTGAAAAAAAGCCCACTGGTACTCCTATCATTCTATGATTCTATGATTCTATGATTCTATGATTCTATGATTCTATGATTCTATGATTCTATGATTCTATGATTCTATGAGCAGCATAACGCCGCATTAAGGTGTGAGCAACGCTACCACAAAACTTAACCAGACCACCGTAAACACTAAACCCAACGATGGAATGAAAAATGCCATGCGTTGGGAATCACTCTTAAATGCTTTGTTAGCTATCTTTTTCGCAGTGCAGAGGAAAATGTTGCGACACTCCCATTGCAGAGCCACGTGATAATCTAAGGTGTGTATCACGATAATGGGCATAGCAATTATCAACTAAGTCGATTGTAGCTTTTAGTGCAACCTGTACCTCTTGCACAACTAGTTCACAAATTTTGTCACGGGAACTTTCATAAATACCGACTAAATCATAACCAGTATTGTCGATGACTTTGCCCTCCATCCATGACATGTTTTTGAACATCTGGTCGTCACCTGTATAAAGCTCACTAAAACCTTTATGAGCTCGGTCATTACGATCGGCTCTCAGTTCTTCACCAGTTTTATCTAAGATTATTAAGTCTTCAAGAATTTCTGGATGCTGAGTTTTAAGCGCCTTTTTCAGCTGCTTTATATTCAACTGAAAGTCGGAAAGACCAAGCTCCAAGACTTCATTCACAAAGTGGAAAGCTATATCTCGCAGACTGGAAAAACGAAATAGCGTCAAGTCTATGATAGATTTAAGCCAGTCGTATCTGTTTATATCTTGAACACTAGATTTCACTGGAACAGTCTCAACTCCAAGCATTTGAGGGATTACCCGTAAATCGATGAACTGCTGCTCAAGCATATTAAACCGAACATAAGTTAAATGTGCGTAAGCCATGTGTGGGTCAGCATCAGAAAACTCTCGCCAATTTTGGTAAGGCAAGTCATGGAGAAAATAACAATTTATCGAATCATATAAGACCCCTTTGAAGCGAGAATCTTCCAAATCCCACCAATAATATTCATTCTTCATAGACACTCACAATTTCCGATTGATAGCTAACGCCGCGTTAAGTGGTGAACAACGCAAACCACCAAACCTAAACCATTGTACCTTAAACACTTAACCCGACTAGAACTGAAATCGCCAAGCGTTGTGAATCCACCTTGAACGCCTTGTTAGCAATATTACTCCCAGTAAACAGGAACAAGTATATCTAGGTGCTTATTCCACAACTCAGTAATCAATTTGATTGAGAATAAGTGGAATGACTGTACTTCAAGCAAATCTTTATTCACCACCCCACTAAGCTCTTCAAAATTTGATGCCTCCAAACGAAAAACCGGAGTGTGAGCAGCTTGATTTCGTAGATCGCGAAACCAGTTGTAGAGTTTAAACTGGAATTCATCTAGGACTTTTTCTTTTCTCAGCTTTTCAAGCCTTTGATTATGATTTACCAGTTTTACGTCAGGAATATAGTAATCACATAATGTTTTGACGATCATTTCTACAAATGAGTGGGATACTATGATTAGTAAGCGCGGATTGTCTTTTACAAGCCCAATTTCATCACTCACCTGCAACATATAATTAGATTCCAATTGTTTCTCCATATTGCTAACGCCCTGCTAAGGGGTGAGCAACGCAATACAAAAGCCGCCGAAAACCACCTAAATCACTAAATTCAACGCATAGTGAAAATGCCACGCGTTGCGAATCCCTCTTGAGCAGTTTGTTAGGCATTTGCCTGAGTTAGCCTCGACCACTCTTGCTTTGTACCGACTGCAAACAAAATACCTATTAACAAACAAATACCTGAACTTACCAGCCAAAAAGTTAAGGAATTACCTGCAAAGCTTGGCATTAGTGCTGGGAATGAAAATGCTCTCAGGAGAAAAACACTTGTTATCACTACTAAAATAGAACGCGTAAATGGAAGTTTCGTTATTACGCCCGCCCCCGCCAACGCAAAAGTACCCCAGATACACAAAACAGCTGTAATTGTAAGCGTTACCAATGTAGGGTACCAAAGCCCTTGCTCCGCCATTTGTGCCATCGCTTCTCCAGCCCCGAACATTCGATACCAGTCAGCTCCAAACACAATACATCCCAAGTGAGCTAATGCTGCCAAAAAGCAACACGCTGAAGATGCTATGAGAAACTTGTTCTCTCGACGATTCATTAATCCTCCTTGATGCCTAACGCCGCGTTAAGTGGTGAGCAACGCTACCACCCTACCTAAACCATTGTGCTGTAAACACTAAATTCAAAGCAAACCGAAAATGCCAAGCGTTGGGAATCCGTCTTAAACGCTTTGTTAGCTGCGTAGCTTTTTGGAGAGCAGGTTCTGTTTTGATTCGAATCCGGCGCTAGTATAAAAACCGATAGCTCCTGTGTTATTTGACCAAACATGCAGGTCAACTGAACTAGCGCCAAGAGCACTAGCCCACTTAGAAAAGTAAGAAACTAGCCCTGTCGCTACACCCAGCTTTCGAGCTTCTCTAGAAACGATTAACTCTTCAATATATCCATACGTTCGTGATTGCGTCCAACGACGCTCTTTAACGTCAGTGAGATTCCCCAATAAAGCTCCGACTACCTTTCCATCGTGCTCGCTAACAATAAGCAACTGATTTTCATCAGATAGAATGTCTTGAAGCTCAGTCTCATTTAGTACATTTTCAGTTTTGCGAACAACATCTGGGGCTAAGTCTGAGTTGTGCTCGTTCTCAGCAATGAAAAGGCTAACCAACACATCTAAATCTTTGATTTGGGCTACACGAACCATAAATATTCTCCAAGCAGCTAACGCCATGTTAAGGGGTGAGCAACGCAATACAAAAGCCGCCGCATACCACCTTAATCACTAAATTCAACGCATAGTAAAAATGCCACGCGTTGCGAATCCCTCTTGAACAGTTTGTTAGACGAATTACAGCGTGTAATTGATATCACCTTTGATATCCGTTTGATCTGAGGGAGAGTTTTGTAACTTATTCAACTTACTCAGGTTTTGGCTTGGGTGCCCATATGAGTTTTCCCCCACTGATATGCAGCAGGTTACGCTTGCAAATTCTTTCTTCCAGCACGACACAGAAAGGTTACCTGCTACCCCCCCATGATGAGGAGCAACGAGGATTGCACTTTTTCCCAAATAACGATTGTGAATAGCATTAAGTATCTTGGGATAGTGATGATCCCCTGTTAAGAGTGCCGTTTTATTCTGACCTTTAACCGCTAGTACTATACCAGTTTGGTTCCTAGAACTACCTTTCACAGCGCGAAATACATCTACTGTCTGACTTGATGATAATAAGTTTAAATCAATCCGATTTCCCACCCGCACAGTCGTCGGAGCAACAAAATAACAATTAACATTATTTTTGGATAAGTTATCCATTGCGTCACTGTAAACATTCGAAGGAGGCAAATTATCTGGCCCATACACAGCATTTACCTTTGATAACTGACTTACACTTAAGTATTTCAAAGCTTGAAAATGGTCCATATCCCAATGGCTAATCACAATGTCAATTTTTCTGTTAGAAAAGGAAGCGAACCTTCGATCAACCAAAGACTGAACTTGAAACTGATTGAAGTTTGAAGATGCCCCTAAGTCATAAACTAACGTCTCTGATTTTGTGTGTATTTCATTCCAATTTCCTTGACCACAGTTAACCACTCTTAGCTCTTCTAGTTGGTCATTGAAGTCAATGTCAACACTCTGAACAGATGGATAATCATTCCCATCAACATGTGTCAAAAACTGTGGAAAATCATCGATAAAGTTTTTAACTCGAATAACCCCCGAATATACCGCACTTCCCTCAGAGTCATCGCTAATCGCTTCGTAGCTCGCATTTTCAAAGTATCTATTTGGTAGAGAGTACCAAGACCCCGAAAACATCCTATTCTTTCCATGATAAGGCGCGATTATTTTATAAAACTTAAATGGCGAATATTCAATATCTGGGTTGATTAGTAAAAATAAAGCTTGAGCTTCATCAATTGACCGAAAGTCTATTGTGTACTCGACTATTCCCGCATCTTTCTTTGAAAGGTAACTCTCGATGTATAATTTCGTTTCTTTTGTCACTTGAACTCCATTCGTCTAACGCCCTGTTAAGGGGTGAGCAACGCAATACCGAAGTCGCCGCAGACCGCCTTAAACACTAAAACCAACGCATGATGAAAATACCACGCGTTGCGAATCCCTCTTGAACAGTTTGTTATGCCAATTTTTCCCGCTGTGCATAAGCATCATTGATCATTAAAAATGTATGGTGCATTCGCAATTTCGATTGAGCATACAAACCCCGCACTTCAGCTAACGAGAAGAACTTTGCTCGACCTATTTCATCATTGAATTTCGGCAATATGACTTGGTCTTTAACTTCTGTAACCCAGACATGACGTAATACTAATTCACCATCATCAAAACGTCCTGCATAGGTATTTAAGTAATTCTCTAAAGCAACTTCTAAACCCGTTTCTTCTGCAATTTCTCTGACTGCTGCCTCTTGAGGAAACTCTGTAGATTCAACACTACCTGACGGTATATGCCATAGACCTTTCTTTGAGCCGGTTAGCTCTTGAACCAATAACACTTCGTTGTGCTGATTAAAAATCACAGCTCCGGCAGCTTTTGCCGTAACTTCTATGTGATGCTGAATCCCATATTGCATCTAATTCTATCCTCATCCATGAGAAGTAAAGTAAAAGTGGCATAACGCCCTGCTAAGGGGTGAGCAACGCAATACCAAAGCCGCCGCAAACCACCTTAATCACTAAATTAAACGCATAGTGAAAATGCCACGCGTTGCGAATCCCTCTTGAGCAGTTTGTTAGTTTGCAAACCCAAGGCGTTGATTTTACGTTATTTTAAACTTTGCAAACAACAAACTTTATGTGTTTTGATGCACTTAAGTCAGGCGTAGTCTCAAAGCGGCTACTCAATGAAACCACGTGGAACAAACAACGCCGCAAAAAACGAACTAACAACACCAAAAAGCGCTTTTGGAAAACCAATCTCACAATGCGGACTTTCAACAAAGCCACTGAAACCACATGAACTTACCACACCAGAGAAAACGCTATTTCATCGAGTAGTACGGCTTTTGTACCGACAAACTCAACGAGCAGAGTTTCAGCAAAAAAGTTCGACTCAGGTAAACCAAAAGTCGCCGCACCAAGAAACAAATCAACCGTTGAAACGATGCCAATTTTGAATTTTCACCACGCTGGTTAACACTGAAATTGAAAGCCAATACGACAACTTAAACTTTGAGCTTTTACCACTAGGTCTTGCGATATAGCTGCGTTTTTCCTCTTGCAAACTAACGCCTTGTTAAGGTGTGAGGCACGCAATACCTAAGCCTCCGCATACCACCTTAACCACTAAAGCTAACGCATAGTAAAAATGCCACGCGTGCCGAATCACTCTTGAACAATTTGTTATGTGTTTAATGAGCACCTTGCTTGTGATAGCTCAGAATAAACTGTTTTTGCTTACGATCTAGCAACTCTAGGGCTTCAGCCACCGCTAGCCCAAAATCAACGTACCCATTGGGCATCGCTGTCACTATACGCTTGTCGACCTGAACTAAAGACTCTTCATAGATAGCCCCCTCCCAATATGGTCGAGTGAGCTGTACCGAAGATTCTGGGGCGTATTTTTCCGTATAATTATGGGTGATTTTGACCCCCTTTAGGATGCCAGCTCTTGCTAAGACTAATACTCCCGCACATATGCCACCAATAACTAGTGATGATTCATGAGCTTTCTGGATGAAAGTAGCAATTTGGTCGCTTCCCATTATTGAATCGGGATTTCCTCCAGGGATCAAAAGAGCTTGATAGTCCGTAATACATATGTCCTCAAAGTTAACAGTGGGGCAAATGCTTAGACCTGAGGAATCGGTATGATTGTGGTTCTCTGGGGTGGCGATATCAATTCTCCCATACGCTCCTAAACACTCTATCGCGTACATTACTTCATAGGAAATAGCCCCCGGATAGAGCAAAACCAGTGTTCTCTTTGTCATTATTTCCTCTCTCCGTACGGAACACATAACGCCCAATTAAGGTGTGAAGCACGCGACCACGACACTCAACTAGAACACCGTAAACACTAAACTAGACCCAAGCCAAAAATGCCAAGCGTGCTGAATCACTCTTAAATTGTTTGTTAGCTCTTTAGTCCGCCGTTGCTAAATCTATACTTCGCAGAAGCAAACGACCCAAATGAGTAATACTGTTTCCACTTGCTTTTACCATACCAGTTTTTTCGTCAAATTCTGGGATATCACCTTTTTTAGGTTTTCGATAAGTAACACGAAGTAAACCAAGAGTAACCAACCTTGTTTTGTAAGTGGAAAAAATTGCTTCTTTATCAAGGTCTTCGTCTGAAGCCCCGATATAGACCATAGGAGGTGTTAGTATGTCTTCGTGTACTCCCCAGAACTCATCATATTCGTCGTCACCTTGATAAAGCGTGTAGGATTTTAAAAGCAATATTTCAATGTCGTTCAAGTCATTAAGTAGAACTAACAGTTTTTTGTATTCTTGATACTTTACTTGTTCTTCGGTGAGACTGTTCTTTAGAAGTGATGAGATGTACTCTCGACGTTCTACACTTAAAGCTTTCGACGCTTGAATGAATCCATCCTCAAGCAGATCAACAAACTCAGGCTGAGAAAATTTTGCCTCAATATTATGTATTTCGGCTTCCTTAACTTTTGCTTCCAAACTTTCTAAGAGTGATTCGATTCGTTCCATTCGTTGATTAGGAATCACTGCACCTATAACCTCAGCGGCTAGAGGGCCGACTATTGGTATAGCACCAGCTAGCCCCTTTCCAAGAATCGCCGCCACATCTGTTTTTTCAAGCTTCATATATTCTCCCTGAGAGCTAACGCCGCATTAAGGGGCAGCAACGCGCTACCACCAAACTCCAATTTACCACCGTAAACGCAGATGCCAAGATTTAAACCAAACTCGCCACGCGTTGACTGTCCCTCTTGAATGCTTTGTTAGTTGCCAAACCTAACACTTTCATTTGAAGTCAATTACCGCTTTTCCAACACGAAATTTACGTGCTTTAAGAAACTCAAATCAAGCGCAGTTTCAAAGCGCCTGTCGCTGAAACCACTTGGAACATACAACGCCTTAGAAAACGGGCTAACAACACCCAAAAGAACCTTTGGACAGACAATGTTACACAGCTAACTTTCAACAAATAAATCGGTTTCTGAAATAGAAAATCCAACCACAAAAGAAACCAACGATCGATGTTCACAACCCAAATAACTAGAAATTGAAATTCGAAAGCCCAGCCAAAAATACATGGACATTAGCCCTAAACATTCTGCTTTAAGTACATTTTCCCTCGTTGGCAACTAACGCCGCGTTAAGGGGCAGCAACGCGCTACCACCAAACTTCAATTTACCACCATAAACACAAATACCAAGACTTAAGCCAAAGTCGCCACGCGTTGACTGTCCCTCTTGAACGCCTTGTTATACCCGTGTTTTTTAGTGCCTAGATACCATAATCGCGTTCAACTAGCGAGATACGTACTTTGAATGACTCGTACCATGAATTCCGCCCGATTTTTTGAGCTTCTAAGTGTTCCGTATTTTGTTTCCACTTTCTAATGGAAGCCAAGTCTGTCCAATATGAGACGGTTATCCCCACTTCTTCTCGTGCTGACTCAACGCCTAGAAAACCTTCCTCAAGCTCCGCTAAACGAAGCATTTTAGCTGCCATTTCTCCGTATCCGTTGTCACCTTCAGTTCGGACCGAAGTGAAGATAACAGCATAATATGGTGGCTGAGGGGTCTGAGCTATTTGAGACATGGTAATTTCCTTTGAGCTAAGCAGAATAGTCCATTGTTAACTAAGCTACCCTACACTAAGAAGGTATTTGTTCAACTGACTTGGCCCATTTTCACGGGAAGGGTATAACGCCGCGTTAAGTAGTGAGCAACACTACCACTGAACCTAAATTATTGCGCCGTAAACACTAAAGCTGAATAAAACCCAAAATGCCACGCGTTGCGAATCTGCCTTAAACGCTTTGTTATACGATTTCTCACAACGAGCGCTCAAACTGACCATTTTGAGCTTTGAAACCTAATTTTTCAAACAGAGCTTTAGACCGAAAGTTACCTTCATCAATGTCTGCATACAATTTTTCAATGCCCACAGATTTTGCATGAGAAAATAATAAACTGAGAGCTTCAAACATATAACCTTGTCGCCAATATGATGAATTAAGTAAGCATCCAACCTCGCACGAATGACCGCAATCACTAAAACTATGTAAACCGCAAGTTCCGATAACTTTGTTGGTTGATTGTTCTAAGACTGCCCATTCCAACGATTCACCCGACTTTTCTAATTGGACGACGCTTTCTAGCATCTGAAATATCGTATCTTTCGATGGAAAAAACGGCTCTGAGGCAAATTCCATTGTTTGAATATCTCCATAAATTTCAAACAAGTCATCAGAATCATCCATTTGAATTGACCTTAAAACAACCCTACTTCCGTGTAAATCAGGCTTCATTTTTCTCCTTAATCGTATAACGCCCTGTTAAGGTGTGAGCAGCGCAATACCAAAGCCACCGCATAACACCTTAAACACTAAACGCAACGCATAGTAAAAATGCCACGCGTTGCGAATCACTCTTAAACAGTTTGTTATATACCGCTATCGATTAAAATTTTAGTCAGTGTTTCTTGGATATTGTCATCAAGACTATCTTTTACATGCGCTTGTTCATCTTGAGATAAAAGTGAGAACTGCGCGGGAAGCTCTTCGATGTCGAGAACCTTAACCCCTTTTAAGTAACACGTACTGCATTTACTGTCGCCATCAATATATGGAACAACATTTAACGATACATATGTTATCGCACCCATTCGTTTACCAAAGATTGATTGTTGATGGACACCGTAGCCGAAAGTATTCGATACACCATAAATATCTCTAGGTACAAGCTTTATAGCCATATCAACATCACCGATTTCTGACTCCGAGATAAGCTTAACCGCCATCCCTTTTGCCTCGACATAGTCTTTGACCGTTTTAACAAGTAAATCAGAGAAAGAACTATCTTTAACTGCATCATAATCGTTGTTAAATATCGTTGTACCAGTCGTTACAAAGTTAGGATATTCAGGAAACTCGTTAACTACCCCGACGGTTTCAACTTCCTTAAGATCTTGCGGTTTCAACGTAGATGCACAGCCTGTAAGAGCTACTAGCAATAACAATGAGTAAACTAACTTTATTTTATTTTTCACCTTTATTCTCCCTAGGTATATAACGCTGCGTTAAGGGGTGCCGGCACGCAATACATAAGCCTCTGCATAGCACCGTATACACCGAACCCAACGCATACTAAAAATGCCACGCGTGCCAAATCCCTCTTGAACGCTTTGTTATGTGCGAACCCAAACCATTGGCACAAACCTTATACCACTAACTTCTAACTCTGAGCCTGTGGCAACAAAGCCCTGAGATTTATAAAAGTTTACTGCGTTAACCGAGGCTCTTAAACGCACTTCGCGTCCAGTTGATAATGCCAACATGTGTTTCATTAGCAATTTACCCAAGCCACTTCCTTGATAGTGTACGTCGACAAACAAATGAGTAATATACTCTTTGTCGCGTATCGCACCAAAACCAACAAGTTCATTGTCTTTCGTTGCTTTTAAACTCAGAAAGCGTGTTTTGTCGAAAGCTGTTTCAACATCGGGAAGAATTTTTGAAGCAAAAGTAACCTGGCCTTGTTCATTAAAATGCGGCAGGATGTTTGCGCTCGATACTCTTGTGACAAGGTCAACGACTAAGCCTAAATCTGAAATTTCCGTTTCTTCGATATTCATTTGACCTTCCTAGCACATAACGCCGCGTTAAGGGGTGAACAACGCCACCACCTTACCTAAACCATTGTGCCATAATCACAAAAGCTAAACTTTGAACCAAAACTGCCAAGCGTTGAGAATCCCTCTTGAACGCTTTGTTATGTGCGTGCTAAACGGTAGCGCCTTACAGTGCCCTCGTTTTCACTTGTGTAGTTACCAAGATACTCACCGCCGCAGTTTTCGATAACCTTTTGGGATGCAGGATTGTCAATTGAACAAGTAACAATAACTGAGTCAGTGACAACATGGTCTCGCACCCAAGCGAGGAGAAATGAGGCTACACCTTTACCACGAGCTGACGGTCTAGTTTCGTAGCCAACATGCCCAATGACATTTTCTACGTTGGCATTAGTACCTTTACGAATTCGAATAGCACCTAAGATTTCAGAGCCAGATACGCAATAATAAGTTGTGCTGGGTAAATAACCGTTTGGTAATTCAGAAGTTGCCTTAGAACGTTCAGCCAAACTTGATAAATAAGCTTCAGGATCTTGATCAACGCCGAAATACTTAGGGATACCAGACTCCAAACATTCTTTCGCGTAACTCGCTAATATTGGAGCTAAATCTGGACTCGCTTCTACTACTTCCATGTCAATTTTCCTCAAAAGCACATAACGCCCAATTAAGGGGTGAACAACGCCTCCACCTAAACCTAAGGCATTGTGCCATAAACACTAAAACTGAAGTAGAAGCAAAAGTGCCAAGCGTTGTGAATCCCTCTTAAATTGCTTGTTAGAACTATTTATCACCGATGGACGCTTCGTACCTTTCTAAATTCGCTAGGTGTTGCAATGTCCAACACGTCCAATAGCTTATAGATCGTAGTGACCAGTTTTTCTCTATCATGATCAGCAACAAACATTGCTCGAAGTAAGTAGAAGTACTCTGTTTCGTTAGCATTGAACTCATACTCTACTTCTAGTCCACATTTTCCGGTTCCCGATAATTTGAAACCACCAGTTTTGTAGTCTTGTTCAAAGTACACTCCAGTAATATAGCCCTCACCAGCCTTTTCGTGCCGTTTAACATCGCTTATATCAATAGTTGATGAAAAAATTTCTTTAGCTTTAACGTTGTTTATTAGTAGTTCAGATACCTCAAGAGCTCTAACTACCTCCAACTCTTCCGGAATATGGAATTCGTGCTCAACTTTATTTCGGAGGTTTCTAACCTCAGAAATCATGAAGCTTGGTGCAAAGCCTAAAGCACAGAACAACCTAAGACTCATAGGTTTGATGTCTTGTTCTTTTTCGGATAGTACGTGAGCACAGAAATCCAAAGCACTCTTCTCTATATTATTTGGATCTATAGATAAACTTCTCAAAACGACTTCAATTAGACAATCGATACTTCGCTTCGCATTGGATAACGCATTAATTAAACCTTTAGGACTTATTTCGGACATGTCTTTTTGAGCATAACTTAGATAATCAAAAGGCATCACCTGAAATTTAAAGCCAAAATTAATATTGTCATGAGCCCCTACACTGATATTCGTATAGTCAAGCTTCACGTGCTCGAACACCTGTTTAGGTGAAGATACTTTTTCTATTTCTTTACTCATAATCCCAAGATAGTTCTAACGCCGCGTTAAGTGGTGAACAACGCGACCACCAAACCTAAACTATTGTGCCGTAAACACTAAAACCGATTAAAACTGAAAGTGCCAAGCGTTGTGAATCCGTCTTAAACGCTTTGTTATGTTTACTGACTAGTAGTAATTCCTATAAGCCTTGATGACTTCCAACCCGATATCTATCCGGTTAACCAACCAATTTGCTTGCTCTGATGTCCAGCCATATTGTTCCTGAAGGTACGCACCCAGTAAAACACTATCCATTGGCTTCCTTGAGTATCGTGCGAATGCACATATAAAACTATCTAACCTAGCCACATCAAAAGGATGAAAGCTCAAAGGATAATGACTTAAGTAGGCTTCAAACGCTTTTCTTGGCACATTCGCAGAAATTATATCTTTGATGCTAGGGTTAGAATTAGAAATAAGAACCCGGATATTTTCCCCTTTCGCAAATGCCTTAAACTCGTTGGCGAAGCTCGTAGCGAGCTGGTTATACGTTTCAACCGAAAGCTCATCACTTTGAGGCACAATGTTGCTGACTTTTAGACACTTAGAAGAACTTCCAGATATGCACAACGCAACCTGAATAAGCTCATGAACTTTAGTTAGGACAACCGCTTTGCCTTCTGGCGTGCCATCCACTAACCTTTCACTTTTAGCTGAATCAAACGTCCATGAAGTGTCTGTGTCCGTAAACTCTTGTAATTTGGATAAAATCCAATCAGCTCCTAGGCTTGATTTAAGCTCTACTTCAACGTGTACTAGCATATTTCCTCGGTAAACATAACGCCTTGTTAAGGGGTGAGCAACGCAATACCTAAACCGCTGCATACCACCTTAAACACTAAACCCAACGCATAGTAAAAATGCCACGCGTTGCGAATCCCTCTTGAACAATTTGTTAGGCATATTCTTGAATATACCACTTAAATTAACCTGTACAAATACCCATGTATCATTTGTGTGGTTGCACACACTGGTGATCCTATAACTTATTCATTTGAGGTAAATTTTATGGCAAAGAATGACTACAACGTTTATCAAGGTTCAGATGGAACTTGGCGTGGCAAGCGTCAGGATGCAAGTCGAGCAAGCATTACAGGCAAAACTCAAAAAGAAGTATTTGAGAAAACTCGTGAGCTAGCGAAAAAAGCGCAATCTGAAGTATCTATACATAGAGGTGACAACAACAAAATCCGAGATAAACATAGTTACGGAAACGACCCAAAAAGCTCTAAAGGTTAAACTCTAAAAGATTGGGAGAAGGAACTCCCATTCAGTTAATTGCCGCTTATATGCCTAACGCCGCATTAAGGTGTGAGCGGCGCTTGGCTATACTTGAGCGAAGCGAAACTGCCAAGCGTTGCGAATCACTCTTGAATGCTTTGTTATGTGCGTGCTAAACGGTAGCGCCTTACCGTACCCTCTCTGTCATCTGTGTAGTTACCGAGGTATTCACCACCACAGTTTTCTATGACCTTTTGAGACGCGGGATTGTCAATTGAGCAAGTAACAATAACTGAATCAGTGACAACATGGTCTCGCACCCAAGCAAGCAGAAATGAGGCTACACCCTTACCACGAGCTGTCGGTCTAGTTTCGTAGCCAATATGACCAATGACATTTTCTACGTTGGCGTTAGTACCTTTGCGAACTCGGATTGCACCTAAAATTTCGGAGTTCGATACACAGTAGTAAGTTGTGCTAGGTAAATATCCCTTTGGTAACTCGGAGATTGCCTTTGAGCGTTCGACCAAACCTGACAAATAAGCTGTAGGATCTTGCTCCACACCCGAATATTTTGGAATACCCGATTCTAGGCATTCTTTCGCATAACTCGCTAATATTGGCGCCAAATCAGGGTTGGCCTCTACCACTTCCATGTCAATTTTCCTCATAAGCACATAACGCCGCGTTAAGTGGTGAACAACGCCAGCCACCCAACCTAAACCATTGCACCTTAAACACTTAAGCTAACTTGAACTGAAATCGCCAAGCGTTGTGAATCCGTCTTAAACGCCTTGTTAGGCGAAGTTTCACACCAGTGTTCAAGGATGTTTGCAAGCAGATTACCCGAAACCAAATAAGCAACCAAACACCTACTGACTTTTTGTGATTCAAGAACCATAAAAGCCACTATGTTTCAGCCAAGGTTTCAACAACCACGAAATGCAGACTTTCAGCGATCAAGTTGCTTTTGAGGAAACGAAACGTAAAGCTACAAACTTAAAGCGAGAACAAAAGCCTCAATTAACTTGCCCTTTCCACACTTTGAGCCAGTGAAACTCACAACCAACCGGCTATGAAAACCAATGAGGCAACTCGCAAACCTTGACATGTTTTACGGCCAGAAAGATTCAAGAATTTGAACAGACAATCTTGAATTGCCGACTTAGAAACAACGAATGCTCAAAGAGACCTAAGAAAATGAGAACAAAGAACTTTCCTGCCCGTCGCCTAACGCCCAATTAAGGTGTGAGGCACGCAATACCGATGTTGCCGCATAACACCTTAACCATTAAAGCCAGTGCATACTAAAAATGCCACGCGTGCCGAATCACTCTTAAATTGTTTGTTAGGTGCGTAGTTTAATCTTGCACTAATCTGACCCATTTTGCCCGCCATGCCTGTGCTTCCATTGGGTCTGGCCAGAACTCTTTTTGCTTACTTATTAAGCCTTTTTCAACGGTATGAAAAGTTATGGCTCGTGCTTTTTGGACGCTATCTGTAATTGATACATCAGTGACAACTGTTTCACCGTCGCAAACTACAGAGTGAATTGTAAACTCCCAAATACCATTCGCTGGGTAATAGGAATTGATAGCCGTAAAGTTGTCTCGGCCAATAATGAGTTCACCAGACTGCGGCCAGAAACCCTCAAAGTCAGGGCTAAGCCACTCGCTTGCTTTAGCAAAGTCGTTTGTTTTCATCGCATCCCAAAAAGCTAGGACGACTTCCTTTGAGTTCATGATTTTCTCCAAGCACCTAACGCCCTGTTAAGGTGTGAGCAACGCAATACCAAAGCCGCCGCATACCGCCTTAAACACCAAACGCGACGCATAGTGAAAATGCCACGCGTTGCGAATCACTCTTAAACAGTTTGTTATGCTTATAAGTCCTCAGGCTAATCGAACCTTATAGACCGTATGATTTAAAAACTTTTCTATTGCGATCAACGTAAAAAATGCATTAGAACTTAATAAAAATTCAGTCTCATGACCGTGCGTTTGTCTACTACTATTACGGTATACAAATGCGTTAGTTTTTGAGTTAGCGGATACAGTAATAATCCAGATTTCATTCGGTTGATGATAACCAGCATGAATGGCAGCAACTTGAGCACATAACGTCGTAGACAGTGGTCTATTGGCACTAAACTCAGAACAAGGAACACCATTCTCATCTCGGGGATAAACCCCACCATGAAATAATACTTGCCCAGAGGACAATGGCTTACCAAACGTCCCAATTTCCCGCTCCACTTCGATCCAGTCAGACTTACTAGGGGTTTTTCTATACTTACTCAAAGCAGGAACATCTTTTAAGTAGGGCATGCCTTGACACGCTAAAGCATATGAAGAATTACAGCTCAATTTTTTTTGAATCAGATGAGTTAAAATAGTAGTACCAAAGCTCTTGTATGCAACTTCAACATGCTTATCCGGTGTGTCTATTAGATATTTTTCTCTTAAAGGTCTAGTTTCAAAACCGCTTTCCATAGCTCGTTGATGCAAGGAAATTTCTTGATTTGTGTAAGCCCTTTCTTGCATAGGGTATATATCAATTAATGGTACAACCATAAATTCAACTCCTAAAAATAAGCATAACGCCCTGTTAAGGTGTGAGCAACGCAATACCAAAGCCTCCGCACACCACCTTAATCACTTAAACCAACGGATAGTAAAAATGCCACGCGTTGCGAATCACTCTTAAACAGTTTGTTAGCTTTTCCGTGCACACATGCTACGTAAACTAAGCCATGCATACTTTACCTTTGCTTTTAGTTTCGACTCAGTATTGAACATGACCTCCATACCCATTACTTTAGTTTTTCCTGTCATGTTCACAGTCAAAATATCTTTGCATACTTGCCTGTGATATCCATGAGAAGTTTGAGCAGAAAACAAAAGTTTGGATATACCTTCGGTAATAACACCACCTTTAATCCGAATGTCTGTATGCCCGTTAGCGGCAAACTCCAACACTTCATTTTTCGAGAATACTCGATCAGATTCCGATAATGCTTCCCGGTATTCAGGTGGTTGACCATTCTCTTTTTCTACCATGAACGATAACTTTTTATAACATGATATTGAATTGATGGTTACTGGATAAGGTTTTCGATTTCGGACAACAATAATGTAGTCACTATGTGATTGTCTTTTATGGACGACTACACGCTCAATCCTCAATGCAGGCTGTGCATTTTTATACCAACTAATTAATACAGTCAGTATTGCGATAAAAGCTGCCGTAGAGCTTAAAGCATCTACTATATATTTATAATTTTCCATTATTCCACCAAGGAAATGCTAACGCCCTGTTAAGGTGTGAGCAACGCAATACCGATGCTTCCGCATGCCACCTTAAACACTAAAAGCAACGCACAGTAAAAATGCCACGCGTTGCGAATCACTCTTAAACAGTTTGTTAGTTGAATTGTTTCACCGCTCTACACTTGGGAAAAGTTGAACAACCCCAAAACTGTTTACCTATATTTTCACCACGCTTGGTTTCACGCAACACCATTTCAGAGCCGCAACGGGGGACTGATTTGAGCTAGCTTTGGATACGACAACTTCTTTGACATGTTTACGATGCTTTAAATCCTTAATAACTCTGCACTTTAACTTTATCTGGTTTATAGACTCAGTTAACCGAGCGTAATCCTTGTCAGAGAACACTACCTCGTTAAATTGCTGAATGTATCGAATACTTCCTCGAGCATAGGTAACGTTTGGAGGCATTTCGGTTTTAAAGGTGCTATCGCCGATGAAAACAATAACTGAATGCAAGTGCTCTTCACTGCAACCTAGCAATGTTTCCAGAGCTTTTATGTGCTTGTAATTCTGATGCAGTGGGTTCTGAAATTTAGAGGAATGACGGTAAATCTTTTGTGTCCACTGTTTCTGGCGAGCTGAACCAAATATCCAACCTTTCATATTCTTAGTTTCAACGACGAAGATGCCATATCTAGAAACCACAATATGGTCGACTTGAGTTGTACCATCATTAGTCGGCAACGTTACGTCTTTTATTAGTGTGTAATCAGACACTGGTAAATTGGACAAAAGGCGGTTCACGAGAAACTCACCGAATACACCTTTTAGCCACCCACTTTTGAAAACGCTAACAATGAGCAATAAAGGCACTAGATACCAGACTTGCGCAAGCACATTAAGAAATGCTTCAAAAATATTCACGAATTTTCCCTATTCAACTAACGCCCTGTTAAGGTGTGAGCAACGCAATACCGATGCCGCCGCATACCACCTTAACCACTAAAACTAACGCATAGTAAAAATGCCACGCGTTGCGAATCACTCTTAAACAGTTTGTTAGGCTAATTTATATTGCGCACCCACTTATTCCTGTCTTCTTGGGAACGTACAATCTTTTGGGAACTAGAAAGTTCATGAACAGCCTTAGAAAATTCAGCCTCTGATAGACCAAGCTTGTTTTGAAGATCCAGATCTAGAGCGGTTGGATACTTTAAAGCTACATAGATTTTAGCTGAAGGCGAACTCGTCATTGCTTTAGTGATTACAGTTTGCTGATAATTCCGATGAGCGCGCTTTTGATTATCTGTCCATTGAGCTCTTGCATGCTTACCTTCACCTTTAGGTAGATCCTTCCGAGCAATTAATTGCCCTTCAAACTTAAAATCCGCGGATATCTTTACAATAAGAAGCTTATTGAAGTTTCCGGCTCGTTTCACCTTAACTTCATCTTTCCTCTTTTCGGGAGAAATTGTTTTAATTTCGATAAAATCGTTGCCTAACTTTCCATCTGAACCTTTTGTACATGGCTTATGCCGTCTGATCCCATACTCAATTTCAGCATATAGCTCACCTAGCTCTCCCCAGATCTGTAGATAGCGATTTGTATGCAAATAAAATGATTTAGCACTTTCAACCAACGTCATAAAAATTGCTACAAGTTCAGGGTTAACTTCAAAAGCCTCACTATCGAGAGTGTTGTCCAAGGGCTCCCACTCTTCGGAAGAAAAGCCTAGTTCTTCCAAGGTAGTTTCATATGGATTGTATCCGCAAGCTGCCGCGTCAGCTATTTGCTCTGCACTATAACCTTGAGCGTGCATATCATATAGATGTTCCCAATCACTCATTCTTAATCCTTACTTGATACAATTACATGAAATTGCCTAACGCTCTGTTAAGGGGTGAGCAACGCAATACCAAAGCCGCCGCATACCACCTTAAACACTAAAACCAAAGCATAATGAAAATGCCACGCGTTGCGAATCCCTCTTAAACAGATTGTTAGAATTATTTTTCACACTTGCTTTGAAATAACGCATTATGATGTTTCATATAACTAGAAAACCTAGCGGCTTCGTCATGAGACATACAATCAATGTTTACGGTAAAACCAGCTAAATCCTTATAATACTTGGGAAGCTTACGCAGAATTGAGTGGGAAAACCTGATTTCAAACTCATTTTTTTTCTTATAAAACAGAGACATTAAATGTGAGTCAAATAGCTTGTCTAACGTAGCTTCCAACAATATGCCATTAGCACCATCGAGTCTTTCGGTAGAATCAGAACAGTCTTTCCATGCCTTTATATGGGAAGCGATTAGGACCTCTCGAACAGAGTTAAGAGTTACAGCACAAGCTTCATTTCCCCAAACGCGAATTACATTTTTTCGATATTTCCCTTGTCCAACTCGAGCTTTCATCAGAGTTTCTCGTTCAGTTTCTGAAACGTCAGAATTCATAATTTCAGTAACATCATCTAGTAACTGATCTTCTGAATCAAAACCAACAAATAGCTGCTTTGAACTGTGCTTATTCTCGTAAAGATTATAGCGAGTTAGTTCGTGGAAAGAATGAAAGTCATCTATAGATATAAACTTAACGTCTTGCGGCTTAAAACGAATGTTAAAACAATTTATTGGTGGTAGCGTCGTCAACGGACTTGTATTGCCTCCGACAACCTCGACATCTTTAACCATCGACTCTATCACAGAGCTTTGATGCAGTTTATCGTAAGCCGCTTTAGCCTCTTTTTCAGTCAGGCACTCTACGCTAGCGATTTTTGCAATAGATATATTTTTTGCTTTGAACTTATCATAAACATATAGATGAATAGCGTATCTACACCCTGCATGTGCGTGATTCGTTGTATTTACCGGTTGAAGAAAAGCATACTTATAGCCATCCACTAAGGTTTCGAAGTCAAACAACCATTCTTCAAACCCAAATCCATTGTCAAACTCAAACAGCCCTTCAGTTTGACTTTTACCGCGTGTTCCAGATGGCTTTTTCCAATCATTATCATTCCAGCAAATCCTAGCTATCTTTTCTTCCACGAAATATCCTTTTAATTCTAACGCTTTCTATACGGCGATTTGCCGTTTTTCTGGCAGGCTACCGCCTTCTTTCTTATCAAAAGCGCTATCAATCGTAGCACTTATATTTATGAAAAAAATAGAAAAACAGTATGAATATGTGTGGTAGCGCGCGCAATTAGGCGGCGCACAGCACGCTAATTTAAAAAGTGGTGATACATTAACGGAGCTGTATAAATAAACAGGTTAATTTATCATGAAAAGTCAGTTTTTACTTAATGTAAAAGAGCACATGCTTACTCGTCATTATGCGAATAAAACTATCGAAAGTTATCTATTTTGGATAAAACGCTTTATCACTTTTCACCAGCTTGCTCACCCATCAACACTAGCAGAAGATGATGTCATTCAATTTCTGAGTTACTTAGCGGTAGAAGAAAAAGTTGCGGTAAAAACGCAAGCTTTGGCGCTGAACTCAATATCATTTTTATATCGTGATTATTTCAAAACCCCACTATCACTTGATATGAGATTTCAGAAATCCTTGACCGAAAAGAAACTTCCCGTTGTGTTAACCAGGGAGGAGATCCGAAGATTCGTTCAGCATATCGACCCGAGGTATAGACTCCATATTCAGCTGCTTTACGGCTCCGGGCTTCGAGTTATGGAATGTTTACGCTTAAGAGTTCAAGATATCGATTATGATTATGGTGCAGTTCGCGTTTGGCAAGGAAAAGGAGGTAAAAATCGTACAGTCACATTAGCCAAAGAACTGCATGAACCACTCAAAGCTCAAGTTAATTTAGCAAGAAACTATTACTTTAAAGATAGGCACATGCCTGGTTATGCGGGCGTATACATCTCTGAAGGTTTACGACGTAAATACCCAAAAGCGGAGCTAGATTTTAACTGGCACTTTTTGTTTCCATCAACAAAGTTAAGCGCAGATCGAGACACTGGTGAACTCAGAAGGCATCATATCAATGAAAGCGCAATACAAAGAGCGGTAAAGCGCGCGGCAAGCGACGCAAGCATTGAGAAAACTGTAACTTGCCACACACTAAGACACAGTTTTGCCACGCACTTATTGGAATCTGGCGCAGACATTAGAACTGTTCAGGAACAATTAGGGCATACTGATGTAAAAACCACGCAAATCTATACTCACGTTATCGAGCGCGGGGCTGGCGGCGTGTTGAGTCCATTATCCAGCCTTTAGAAAAACAAAGCCACCTCGAAAGGTGGCTTTGCTTTATAACTCGTTATTGACGAACACCGAGTTTCACATTGCCTTTTGAATCAAACCAAAGTGCTTGCGAACGGCGACGTCCTATTAGTATCGGACCATCGTCATAAAAGAGAAAGTTCTTCCAGTGCTTTTTAAAAATAGACCATTTCGTTTCGATGACATTGTACTTCTCGTAGCAAAAGTAAACGGTTACATCGTCTTGCCAATCGATATGTGCCTCAGCTTCCGCTGGCATGTCAGGATCATCCGACTCCCACGCAGCCATCCAATCCACAGTTTCAGACCAATTCGCCTCGTTCATTGGCCAGTCTTGGGAACTTAGTCTATCCATATCAGGGCTTTGAGCACTGATATTTTCTTTCCAAAATTGTGCTGAGCGGGCTTGGCTCATCGGCTTAATAAAAGCCAAATCTTCTTCTGGCACAGGCATCGACTGATGCGTAAAAATCCATTTTCTTTGGTATTCGTCCAAAGGCAAATAAGACATTCAGTCTCCTTTATTACGATTTCAGCCAACCTTTCTCTGTGGCTTCTTCAATCAACTCTTTCGCTTTGTCCCATAAGGTAACAGAGCCAAATTCAATTCGTTTATTAATGGTAAGTGCTTGTTCGCGTGAGACACCATGTTCCTTCCAACTCTGACCATTATTATGGTAGTTCAAGAGCATTGGAATTAACCGATCGAGTGCTTTTGCATACTTAGCATCATCGGTCTGCGCGGCTTCAAATTCATGCCAAAGCGCCAATAGCTCTTGCTCCTGATCGCTGGGTAACATACCAAACAAGCGCTCTGCGGCTCTAATTTCTTTTTCTGCTTGCTCTTGAGACGCAGCAGTATCATAAACAAAGGTATCGCCCGCGTCGATCTCTACTACGTCATGTATCAATAACATTTTCATCACTCGGCAAATATCAACAGGTGCATTCGCATGCTCTTCCATCAATATTGCCATCAGTGCGACATGCCAACTATGCTCACCACTATTTTCGAGGCGCCCTTCAGCACTTTTAACTCGAGTTCGGCGCAAAATGCTTTTGAGTTTATCGAGCTCGATTACAAGTGCTAACTGCTTTTCCAATCGTTCCATACTATCGCCCTTCTGGCTGCCAATTCGGATTAATAAGCGACGTTAGAACGTGGTCTTGCCACTCACCATTAATCAAAAGGTAATCTTTTGCATACCCTTCTCGATTGAAACCTACATGCTCTAGCACAGATTCACTGCGTTTATTGTGAGGCATGTAGCCAGCTTGAATACGATGCAGTTTCTGAACGTTAAACATGTAGTCGCAAGCCATGGTTAATCCACGACGCATATAACCATGCCCTTGCGCTTTTTCAGCGAGAGAATATCCGACGTTACAAGAATAAAAAGGAAAACGACTCAAACTACTAAAGGATATCGTACCTAGCATTTCACCCGAAGAGACTCTGACTAAAAGGCAATAATACCCCAATCCCATTCGATGCAGCTCATTGAGCTTGATAAGCTTTTGCAACCAACCGTTCACTGAGAAAAAAGCCTCTTCACGTTTCGGTTCAAACGGTTTCAGGTATTCTCGGTTCGCTTGAAAATATTCGGCAATCATATCTGCGTCACCGATTTCAGCGGTACGAAGAAGCAAGTCACCGTCCAACTTATGAACGGCGATAGATGAGCTGTTATCTTCCATTACAAATGATTAATTCCGTCTTTTCGTTCAATTCGATTAATTCTTACGTATACCGTAATCACGCAGTTTATTAGCGATTGAGGTATGCGATACATTTAAGCGCTTAGCAAGCTTGCGGCTTGATGGGAATGACTGATACAAACGTTCCAGAACTTGAGATTCATAATCACGCATGATCTCATCCAAAGAACCGTCGATGTTAAGCGTTGCACTACCAGCGCCGACTGACTGAGGCTGAGGTAAATTGAAGTGATCCGCGTTTAGTATATCACCATCCATTTCCGTGAGCGCTCGAAGAACCATGTTATCCAGCTGGCGCATGTTTCCTGGCCACTGATAATTTGCAAGGGCATCAACTAGACCATCATCAAACTCTGGCTTATCAATCCCAAGCTGTTGAGCATGTTTAGCCACAAACAACTCAAGCAATGGTGCAACGTCGTTTGAGCGCTTACGTAACGGAGGAATGCTGAGCGTAAGTACGTTGAGACGATAATACAAATCTTCACGGAACATTCCTGCTTCAGAAAGCTCGGCAAGGTTATGTTTTGTTGAAGCGATGATACGAACATCGACATGCATCTCATCTTCTGCACCGACACGACGGAAATTACCATCCTGTAGAAAACGTAACAGCTTGATTTGAAGGTGCGAACTCATTTCACCGATTTCATCAAGAAATACCGTCCCGCCATTTGCTTGCTCAAAGATGCCTTTGTGGCCTTGTTCATGATTAAATGAACCCGGCGCATGACCAAAAAGTTCGGTTTCTGCTACATCGTCAGGCATCGAAGCACAACTCAAAACTAGGAATGGCTTGCTCGCACGGCTAGAACGGCTGTGGCAAGCTTTAGCAAGCATTTCTTTACCGGTCCCCGTTTCGCCCTCAATCAACAATGGTTGGTCAAGCACAGACAGCTTCTTAGCTTGGTTCATTAGTGCTTTATGACGGTTCGATATACCAACAAAGTGCTCAAAACCCAGAGGATTATGCAGCGGTAGCGCTTCTTCAATTCTGGCAACTTGCTGACTAGAGCGAATCGTCATTAGAGTACTCGCTAGAGTCGAGTTTTGCGCTTCGTCTCGGATATAAACGGGCATCAACTCTAGAACATAGTCCAAGCCATCAATCACAAGGTTTTCCCGCGTTCGACCATTAACACCTTCAGACCAACGAGAGAAACGAACACTTGGTAACAAAGCACCGATTTGAGTACCAATCACTTCTTGCTTGTGAAGGCCAAGCAATGAAAGTGCAGACATGTTTGCCATGTCTACGGCACCTTTAAGATCAATGGCAAAAACCGGATCGGGCAAGTTATCAACTAACGAGAGCAGCTCCGTATTGTGGCGCTCCATCGGCATAAACTGGATTTTACGTACGTCTTTCACCCCCGGAATACGGCGGATTTCAGCCATCAGCTCACTAAACGTATCAAAATCAATATCCGGGCAATTCAAATAGATAATACCGCTAATATCGATTTCGATACCACGCAAGTCGATGCTTTTAGACGCTAAAATATCGAGCAGTTCTCGGGTCAAGCCGAGTCGATCTTCACATAAGACTTCAAGACGCACTTAAAATATCCCAATTCACAACTGTCAGGAAAAGTTGACAGTAGTTTCTATCATGCTTGGAATGGCGTCAAGCAATCCTATACATCAAAGTTGATATTCGTTACGGTTTCATCGTAATTGATGCAACTTTCGCCGCCACTGCCTTGCGTATGGTGCCCAACTTAACCTGACGGTCAGGATACCAGGGTAGTGGACGCAATAAGGTCATCGCTTTCAAGCCCAAACGTGCCGTTAGAATACCAACACCTAGTCCCTGCCCCGCACGAGCAGAAACTTTGCCAGCAAGATCCATCGACATCAAATCCATACTGGCATCAATAGCGAGCTCACTGGCACCAGCCGCCGCCATATTGACAAATACCGATCTTAGTAACTTGATGCGAGAGGCATAACCTAGCTCTACCCCATATACCTTGGAGAGGTTGTCGATCATTTTGAAATTTCGCCAAGCCACCAGCAACATATCAGCGGCAGCCAGAGGGCTCACGGCGACTAGGGCCGCACACTCGGTTGCGTGCTGTGATACGATTTTCGTTGCCAACTTGTCTTGTTGGCTCACCACCATCGAGTCATACATATCAAGAATTTCAGCGTCACTATGAGCAGGGTTAATACTGTTCTGCCAACGATCAAAGCCCGGATTCTCTGCCATCACACCACTTTGTTCTGCTACGGTTTCGCAAAAGTCTTTCCCTTTCCCAACGCTCTCACTATTAACAAGTGCTTCTGCTTCTTCTTGAACACTAAAATGATTTCGTAGTTTTCGCAGTTTCCAAAGCTCTTTACCCATAGCTCCTAAACCAAGCGAAGCGATCGCAGCAATAAACCCCGTCCAGCTTAAGGCCAGCCAATCAGAAGCCTGAATTGCGGTTATAACCGAGTCCACCGCTTGCCAGCCAACCAAACCAGCAAAAGTTGCAAATGCGCCAGTCGCGAGCCATTTTCTGCCCGATTTTGGACGAATGACATGCTCGAGTTGCAATTCCTGTTCGGTCTCTTGGTGCGCTTCTTTAACTTCAACAGGTACAAATGTTTCTTTTTCGCCGAATGTTTGCTGCGCCGTCAACTCCGGTTGATTCGATTGCTGATCTTTTTCCATTACTTTTTCAGAGAAAACTTGTTTTTGCTTCAACTCACTCATTTCAATTTATCTCCAATCAGGTAATCCAGTGCTTTGTCTAAGCGTATGTGCTTCACTGGCTCATCATTCGGTGAGGGCATCGGACGAAACGACGTAAAATCAAACCCGTTGTTTTGCCAATAAGCTGCATTTGGTAGCTTTTTCGGCACCTCTCCGGGAAACATAGTCATCGGCTCACCACCCAATGTTGTTCCTTGTAACGCCGGGATGGTCTTATCTCCAGAGGAAATAAACCCCGTCGTGGTTGCTTGGATGGAAGCGATACTCATGCAGCTCATCTCAATATTCTCGTAGGCTGCCGTTTGCCATGCTGGATGCACCAGTTGTTGGAGCAGAGACACCAAATTTGGGTGCTGATCGGGCGTGATATGATCCGCTTTTGTAGCAGCAAACAACACTTTGTCGATTTTTGGTGAGAACAAACGACGCAAAAAGCTACTACGACCATAGCGGAAGCTATGCGTGATCTGTTCTAGCGCTTGGCGCATGTCGTAAAACGCTTCATCACCGGCATTGAGAGGCTGCAAACAATCCACCAGTACAATCTGGCGATCGAAGGTCGCAAAATGATGCTTATAAAACGCTTTCACTACTTTCTGTTGGTATTCCTGAAAACGGGCTTCTAGCATCGCTAAGTTACTGCCCTTGGGCGCTTTGCTTTCCGAATCAGCACGACACGGAAAAAACTGTAGCACCGGCGCGCCTGCTAGCTCACCAGGTAATACAAAGCGGCCAGGCTGAACCCAATGAAGGCCAGCGTCTTTACAAGAATGAAGGTACTCTGTGTATGTGTGTGCAACTTTCTCAAGTAGTTTCTCATTCACTTCTGCAAAGAGATCCACTTTCTCCAGTTCAGAAAGCCAAGCTTTGGCTAAATCGCCACGCTGGCCTTTAAGTGCATCAAACTGAGTTTGCGACCACGTTGCAAAGTCCATGTCCAATAAAGGCAGGTCGAGCAACCACTCTCCTGGATAGTCGATAATATCAACATTTAAAATTGCGGTTTTACTCAACAGCTTTTTCGTAGTTTTATTTGGTTTGTACTTGAGCGCTAAGCGAATCTCACTCACATCACGTGTCGGTACTGGCCACTGAGGTGGAGTGGCATGAATTTGGCTCATCGCCTCATCGTAAGCAAAGCGTGGCACCATCATATTCGATTGAGGCTCACGCTTCGCCCCAATAAGGCGCTTATCTCTAGCCGCAGTCAAAAGAGGCAAATTGTCATGGGTTGCAGTATGAAGAAGCTGATTCACTAATGACGTGATGAATGCCGTCTTACCGGCACGAGAAAGTCCGGTGACAGCAATTCGAACATTAGAGTCCATACCTCTGTTGATAAAGTCATTAACTTCTTTCTTTATTCTCTTCATTACGCTTCTTTATCTTACTCCACTTTAAAACAACGTTGTCAGCGACTTCGAATTTCGATCTATGAATACTGTTCTATCCCGAATTCTATGAGTTTAACTTTATATACCTTAATAAAAGATGAACAAAACATCCGGCTTAATGCTGTGTTAAAAAAGAAAAGCCCCTGAGTGGTTCAGAGGCTTACTTAATCTACAGCATTAGTAACTCTATATGTGCTGATTACTATGTTAAACAGGAACCCGCTTTCTTTAAGCCTAGTCGTCTTCGATTAACTTATAGATAACAAATAGAGCGATTTCTAAAATCAGCCATAACACACATGTGATGGTCACGTACTTTTCATCAAAGATGCTGATACCGTGAAGAATCAAGTCATAGCCAACAAAGCCACCTATCACTACAGCAAGAATAATTTGTAGAATCTGAATAAAACGAGGCATGCCGTCTCCTAATTATTGTTCGCATAACGTTTGATTGCTATGCCTAAAGGTTTATATCCTTAATTATATAGACAAAAAGTGCAGGTTTCGCTGCACTTTTGTCAATTGTTTGCTAGGTAAATCAGCACCTTGTCACATTCTCTCTACTGAGACGCAGCAAGATTGCCCTTTGCCTTATGCTTCCATCTCTTGAATTTTCACTTTCCAAGTGTCTGGACCGATTTGGTGCGCGTTAACACCATTTGAGTCGACAGCCACTGTTACTGGCATATCTTCAACTTCAAATTCGTAAATCGCTTCCATACCTAAATCTTCAAATGCGACAACGCGAGCTTTCTTGATCGCTTTCGCCACCAAGTACGCAGCGCCACCGACAGCCATTAGGTAAACCGCTTTGTGATTCTTGATAGATTCAACCGTTGCAGGGCCACGCTCAGCTTTACCGATCATGCCCATGATGCCGGTCTTTTCTAGCATCATGTCGGTGAATTTATCCATACGCGTAGATGTTGTTGGGCCAGCAGGACCAACGACTTCATCACCAACTGCATCGACAGGGCCTACGTAGTAAATGAACTTACCGTTTAGATCTACGCCTTCAGGTAGACCTTCGCCGTTATCTAGCATGCCTTGAATACGTTTATGCGCAGCATCACGACCAGTCAGAATTTTACCTGATAGAAGAACCGTTTCGCCTGTCTTCCACTCTTGTACTTCTTCTTTAGTAATTGTGTCTAAGTTTACGCGACGCGTATTTTCGCCCGCTTCCCAAGTGATATCTGGCCAATCTTCTAGTTTAGGTGGTGTTAGCTCTGCTGGGCCGCTACCATCAAGCGTGAAGTGTACGTGACGAGTCGCCGCACAGTTCGGGATCAAACAAACAGGCTTAGAAGCCGCGTGCGTTGGCGCAGTTTTGATTTTAACGTCGACAACAGTCGTCAAACCGCCAAGACCTTGCGCACCGATACCAAGTTTGTTCACGCGATTGAAGATATCCAAACGAAGCTCTTCTTCTGCGTTTTGTGGGCCACGGTCAATAAGCTCTTGAATATCGATGTGTTCCATTAGAGATTCTTTTGCCAATACCGCTGCTTTTTCAGCCGTACCGCCGATACCAATGCCAAGCATGCCAGGAGGACACCAGCCCGCCCCCATTGTTGGTAGCGTTTTTTCTACCCACTCAGCAATATCGTCAGATGGGTTTAGCATCACCATCTTAGTTTTGTTTTCGCTACCGCCGCCCTTCGCAGCGATCTGAATTTCAACTTTATCGCCCGGAACCATGTTGATATGTACGACGGCAGGCGTGTTGTCTTTGGTATTAATACGTTTACCAGCAGGGTCCATAAGTACTGACGCACGCAACGGGTTATCAGGGTTCGTGTACGCTTGTCGAACACCTTCATCTACCATCTGCTGAACCGTCATGTCGGTCGAATCCCATTGCACGCCCATACCGATGTTGACGAAACACGTCACAATACCAGTATCCTGACAAATTGGACGGTGACCTTCTGCGGACATTCGGGAGTTAATTAAGATCTGAGCAATCGCGTCTTTAGCGGCTTGGCTCTCTTCGCGGTGATAGGCTTTTTCAAGAGCTTGAACAAAGTCTAGCGGGTGGTAGTAAGAAATATACTGTAGCGCATCAGCGACACTGCTGATCACATCCTGCTTGCGTATTACCGTCATTACATGCCTCGTTATAGTTATGCTTCCATTATTGGCTTGGCTTCAATCGTGTTTGTTGAGCTTATTGCTCTTTTGAGCTTCGTTTTTTATAAACAATTGTCGAACGGCTGATATCGACACACGAAATGCTGAAGTTGCCTACTTGTAAACCATCTCAAAACCCTATGAATAGAGGGAGTTTGGCTATACAGAGGAATATGATACTCTTGCTGCCCATGACATGCCATGCAGTGAACGATCTCTTTGTCACAAATTACACAAATGAACAACATGGACAATCAATTCATTGATTTTAAAGCGCTGGAATACGCACCAGAGTTTGCTCTTCACCTTTTTTCTCGCATTCAACACCTACCTTGGGCGATGTTGCTGCGTTCTGCATCAAAAACGCATATCGATAGCCGCTTCGATGTGTTGGTCGCCAACCCAATTGCAACGTTAGAAACCACTGCCGACAACACACAAGTTGAAACACCATCGAATGCCTATTCAACTCAAGATGACCCATTTGCGCTGCTTCATCAGTTGCAAGAACAGTGGCTTCCTCACGTAGAGTTAAATAAAGAATTGGATTTGCCTTTTGTCGGCGGTGCGCTCGGTTACTTCAGTTACGATTTAGGTCGCCGCGTAGAAACGATGCCAGAAGTGGCAGAAAAGGACCTCAACACGCCGGATATGGCGGTAGGTCTGTATGAATGGGCCGTTGTTGTTGACCACCAGCTAAAAAAAGCATGCTTAGTCGGTCAGAACATCGAGCAAGCTTGGCAGTGGTTAAACGAGCAAAAAGCAGAACAAACCGTTGACTTCGCATTGTCTGGTGATTGGCAGTCAAACATGACGAAAGAGAGCTACGCCACTCGCTTTGACCAGGTGCAAGAATACTTGTTGAGCGGTGACTGTTATCAGATCAATTTGGCGCAGCGCTTTAACGCACCGTATCAAGGCAGTGAGTGGCAAGCGTATCTGAAATTGGAGTCCGCAAACCAAGCGCCATTCTCAGCGTTTATCCGTATGCCTGAGTCTTCGATTTTGAGTATCTCTCCAGAGCGCTTTTTAGAGCTCAAAGATCGCGTCATTGAAACAAAACCAATCAAAGGTACTCGCCCACGCAGCGAAGATCCAACGAAAGATAACGCTAATGCCCATGACTTGCAGACAGCGGAAAAAGATCAGGCAGAAAACATGATGATTGTCGATTTGCTGCGTAATGATATTGGTCGAGTTGCATCACCGGGTAGCGTTCACGTTCCAAAGCTGTTCGATATTGAAAGCTTCCCTGCCGTGCATCATTTGGTGAGCACCATTCGTGCAAATTTGGATGAACAATACGCTCCTGCGGATTTGCTGCGAGCGTGTTTTCCAGGCGGTTCAATTACGGGCGCACCTAAAGTTCGCGCAATGCAGATCATTGAAGAACTGGAGCCGCATCGACGCAGCGCGTATTGCGGCAGTATTGGCTACATTTCACGCCATGGTCGTATGGACACCAGCATTACTATCCGAACTCTTGTAGCGGAACAAAACAAACTTTACGCTTGGGCTGGCGGCGGCGTCGTGGCAGATAGCGATTGCGCCTCTGAGTATCAAGAAACGTTGGACAAGCTTTCAAAGATTTTACCAGCGCTGCAATCGTAGATTTCAACCGCGGACAACGTCGCTTTAATGCTATTGACGAAAACAATCTAAAATGCCTCCAGAACGGATAATGCCGCTCGTTTAACAGCGAGTGGCATATTTCTGTATCTCATCACCCTGCACAGCGACGAAAGAGCGTGATACAGGTTCTTCTATTCGAGCACTTTGTGGTCAAATTTGTTTCATTACCCGCTCATCGTGCTGCTACTAGATTCTCAGTCTCGCCAAGGCTCGCTAGAATGACCCAAAAAACATCGTTAAATGATCGGCATTATCCAGTGTGGTGCGTTTTTTTGTGTGTTTTATTTGCATGTACTTTAGCTTTTAGCCGTTGGCTAACAAACATACTTTTTAAGAGGCAGCGTCTACTGCTCAAGCCACTTACACATAATCTGTTCGATATCGGTTGCGGTGTACGGCTTAGTGAGGATGTCGTCCATGCCTGAATCAATGCACTTTTGACGCTCTTCGATGGTAGTGCCAGCGGTTAATGCAATAATAGGATGAGTAAAGCCACGCTCTCTCAGATACATCGTCGCCTCATAACCATCCATTTCTGGCATTCGGCAGTCCATGAATATCAGTTCGTAGTCTTTACTTTTCACCGCTTCTAATGCTTCTTTGCCGTTGGCTTTTAAATCAGGTGTAATGTCGAGTTTTTTCAGCATTTGAGTAACAATGACTTGATTCATTCTGATGTCATCAACCACTAATATTGAGCGTCCTGCTAAATCGCTTCGCTCTATGGTGACCAATTCCCCCTCTGCTGTGCCTTGTGCTTGCCCTTCATCAAGAGGAATAGCAACTTTAAAAGTTGTCCCTTTGCGCTCTTCACTCTCAAAGCTAATTTGACCTTGCATCAAATCCACGAGATTTTTACAAATCGCGAGACCTAAACCTGAGCCTTCAAAGCTGCGTTTCGCTGAGCGATCAACTTGGACAAATGGATCAAAGAGTGACGGCTGTGCTTTTATTGGGATGCCAATACCAGTGTCTTCAACCTCAAAATAAGCCGTGCCGTTAAGCCATTCCACCCGTAACACGACGCCACCCAAGTGAGTAAACTTAATCGCGTTTCCCACCAAGTTAACCAAAATTTGTGTAATGCGCTCTAAGTCACCGACTAAAAATTCCGGGATCCCCAGCTTTTTGTCGATAGAGAAATGGATGCGTTTTTCCGCAGCCTTAGCTGCAAATACACCCATGATGGCTTTTTCAAGTTCCTCCCAGGCAAAGACTTTATGTATGATTTCCATCATACCGGCATTCATCTTACTGAAATCAAGAAGATCATTAATGATAACTCTCAATAAGTCCCCTGATTGAGTCAGATTGCTCAAGTATTGACGCTGCTCTTCTTCTAATTGGGTTCGACTCAATAACTCCGCACTACCCAATACGCCATTGAGAGGAGTTCGCAGCTCATGGTTAATCATGGCGACAAACTCCTTCGTCGCTTTTTCTGATTCCTCAGCCCGCTTTCTCAGCTCGACCTCTCGCTCTAAACTTAAGTGTCGACCAATAACACCATGAACTAAGTCAGACACGAGCTCCATCTGTTTGGAAATAAAAGACTGATCGATTTGATCTTGCAACACAGAGAAAATCAACTCCCCAACCGTTTCCCCATCAATGATAACTGGCAAATGCAAATTCTCTCCCTGCCAATTAGGAGTGGTGAAAATCTCGTTGTTATGACGAAGCTGTAAGTGACCAAAGTGATGACGACGCAATGAGCTCAGCTTTGTAGCGTCAAGAAACAAGTAAGCCGCAGAAATGATCGAGTTAGAAGTGAGCTGCTCAATAAAGCTCGCTATCATTGCTTCATCGAACGTGCTCGATAAAAAAGTACGACCGAACTTAATCAACGTGGCATCAATTTGCTCTTCAAACTCAAACTTACGAAGATCCTTTTTAGATTTCAGCTCTAGCTTTTTCAATGCAACACTGAGTTGCTGGTTGGATTCATATAACTCTAAGCTTTTCTGTTCCAACAGCTGCTCAGCTGCTTTTCTTGATGCAACTTCTCGTTTGAGTTTCCTTTCTAATGAGGAACTTCCCGTCATATCGTTCTTATTGAGCCTCTAACCAAAAACGTACTTTGCTGCCATCTTCTGACTGGTTTTGATGTTTGATATGAACTACCTCACCAAAATGTGCAGCACAACCTTTTATCAATCCTAAGCATACGTGAGACATACATCTTGCGCTGTGGTAGTCAAATACCAATTGGGATTGGTTTTCACTAATGAAATCAAATTGCGGAGGGTTAGCATCAGGATAGAGCTTCTTAACTTCGACATGAATAAAGTCTTCAACATGGCGAACAAATTGAAACGTCGTTTCACACTGTTGCAAACTGGCGTGACTAGGAATAGAGCGAAGTAAATTCAAAAAAACGCACTCTCCAAACACCTCTTGCAGTTGCTCGGGGGGAACACCAGATACTTTACTGAGATTCACGATCAACTTAACCAAGTCTTTGTGATCGTAACTACCAACAGCGGTGTAAACACCTTCATCGTTAGAAAGGTCGAGAACTTGGTCTAACACATCAAGACCGAATTTCTCTTCCACTAACTCCATGAACTCGGTGAAAATAATCCCTTTCATTGGCCAATACTTGCCCTATAGTGACGTCCTAAAATAAAGAATGGTGTATAACCTTATAAGTTTCAAATTAATATGTTCAAGCAGAGTGAGACACACAACACAAAGAGGGAAAGTGCTGGCGAGTGTTTTAATGCGAATGCTTTATTTGGTAACCAGTAACGATAACGCCATACGCTTTGCCGTCTTTGAGTATAATAGATAATGGTTAGGCACGATAAATAAGGACTCAGTTTGGTTATCGACAAAACTCATTTACTACAGAACTTTCAATTTCGGCTTCCAACGGGCTACCACAAAGAGTCCCTTGCACGACTGAAATGGATGAAAGAAAAGTCCCTGAGAGATGCGGCAGTCTTAATCGGTTTTGTGGAACGCGATGACGGGTTACAAGTCATTCTGACTAAGCGTGCAGCCCACTTACGCCATCATCCGGGACAAATCAGCTTTCCCGGTGGCAAATATGAGCAGGAAGATATTCAGCTCGTGAATACAGCTTTAAGGGAAACCAAAGAAGAAGTTGGGATAGAAGATGAGCATATTCATGTGTTTGGTCAACTGCCTACACTACCAACGATTAGTCAATTTAATGTGACACCTTTTTTGGCTTTTGTTTCTCCGGAATATAAAACGCATATTGACCCAAATGAAGTAGAGTCAGTTTTTGAGGTTCCTGCCAACCATATTCTGAACCCCAAAAAATTGTATAGCACCAAATTTGACCTAAAAAGAAGCAGTCATCGTGTATTTGCTATCCCATATAGACAGCATTTCATCTGGGGCATGACGGCACAAATTATCGAATCAATGCAAAAACATATTATTTCACATTAAACAGTTGTTGATATCGGTGCTTTTATAGGCGCGATCATTATGCGCATCAATATTAATAAAACGTTGCTTCATAAACATTCATTCACATTAGATTAATTTTCCATTTTCACCGCAAACGCTTGCGGTGAAATAAATTTATACAAACAGCCCTATTGATAAGTTTTTCTAATTTCACTCATTAGCAGAAATCACGAGTAGCACATCATTTTCGTGATAAAAAGCAGGTTTTTGACATATCATTCAATAAGCGTAAGCAATAAATGATTTAGATCTAATTTTCCTAGTGTAAAATCTTGCAAAATTACTCCCGACTTATTTCCTGTTCCCAAAATGAGTAACTAAAAAATGAATACAACTACTTCTGCGGTTTCTACCGCACAATCGTCTAGTAAGTTTTCTTACAAAGACTTTACCTGGTGTCTGTCCCTTTTTGGTACGGCAGTAGGTGCAGGTGTACTGTTCCTTCCTATTAAAGCAGGTGCAGGTGGCTTCTGGCCATTAGTAATCCTAGCCCTAATCGCAGCACCAATGACTTGGTTCGCACACAAATCTTTAGCTCGTTTCGTTCTTTCTGCGAAAAACCCTGAAGCGGACATCACCGACACAGTAGAAGAGCACTTTGGTAAGACTGGCGCAAACCTTATTACGTTCGCTTACTTCTTCGCTATCTACCCAATCGTACTTATCTACGGTGTTGGTATCACAAACACAGTTGACTCTTTCCTAGTTAACCAAATGGGCATGGAATCTATTCCTCGCTGGCTACTTTCTGGTGCACTTATTGCTGCAATGACAGCAGGCGTAGTATTCGGTAAAGAGCTTATGCTGAAAGCAACTTCAGCAATGGTTTACCCTCTCGTGTTCATCCTACTAGCACTGTCTGTATACCTAATTCCTGGTTGGAACACTTCAATGATGGAAGTGTCGCCTGACTGGGGTGCAATGCCTGCTATCGTATGGCTAGCAATCCCTGTTATTGTGTTCTCTTTCAACCACAGCCCAATCATTTCTCAGTTCTCTAAAGAGCAACGTCGTGTATATGGTGATGACGCAGTTAAGAAAACTGACGCTATCACTGGTGGCGCAGCAATGATGCTGATGGGCTTTGTTATGTTCTTCGTTTTCTCTGTTGTACTTTCTCTGTCTCCAGAGCAACTAGCAACAGCGCAAGAGCAAAACATCTCTGTTCTTTCTTACCTAGCAAACGTGCATGAATCTCCACTGATCTCTTACATGGGTCCATTGGTTGCTTTCGCAGCGATCACCTCTAGCTACTTTGGCCACTTCTTAGGCGCGCACGAAGGTCTAGTTGGTCTAGTGAAATCTCGTTCAAAATCACCAGTAAGCAAGATCGAGAAGATGTCTCTAATCTTCATTGTAATCACAACTTGGATCGTTGCTATCGTTAACCCAAGCATCCTAGGTATGATTGAAACAATGGGTGCACCGATGATTGCGGCAATCCTATTCTTGATGCCAATCTTCGCAATGCAAAAAGTTCCTGCGATGGCTAAGTACAAAACTTCAGCACCTGTGCAAATTTTCACAGCAATCTGTGGTCTTGCTGCAATTAGTTCTGTAATCTACGGCGCTCTTTAATCATCTCTGCCCAGTGCAGTATGATTAATCCAAAAATATAACGATAAAATTAAGCCTCCCAACTCCCCTTGGGAGGCTTTCTTCTGAGGTAATCGATATGATTAGTGTTTTTGATATCTATAAAATCGGTGTTGGACCTTCAAGCTCACACACTGTAGGCCCAATGAAAGCGGGTAAAGAGTTTATTGATGATCTTCGTGCAATGGGAAAACTGCGCGACATCACTAAAATCACCGTTGACGTTTATGGATCACTATCACTGACAGGGAAAGGTCACCACACAGATATTGCTATCATCATGGGTCTTGCAGGCAACACTCCTGAGAAAGTTGATATCGATTCTATCCCGGGCTTTATCGCTCGTGTAGAAGAAACTGAACGCCTTCCTGTTGGCATGCACTGTCACACAGTATCGTTCCCACGTGAAGGTGGAATGAACTTCCACAAAACAAACCTAGAGCTACACGAAAACGGCATGCAGATCCACGCTTGGATTGATGACGAAAAGGCGTACTCAAAAACTTACTACTCTATCGGCGGTGGTTTCATCGTTGATGAAGAAAATTTCGGTAAAGAAGCTGAAAACCCAGTAAAAGTACCTTACCCGTTTACAACGGCAGAGGAACTGGTTAACCAATGCCACGAAAGTGGATTGTCCATCAGCGCACTAACCATGAAGAATGAGCATGCGCTTCATTCAGATGAAGAAACTCGTACTTATTTCGCGAACATCTGGCGCACAATGCGCGAGTGTATGGATCGCGGTATGAATGAAGAAGGTATTTTGCCTGGTCCACTGCGTGTGCCTCGCCGTGCAGCAGCACTTCGCCAGCAGCTACTTACTTCAGAAAAGACGACAAACGACCCAATGTCTGTTGTTGATTGGGTAAACATGTTTGCTTTCGCAGTAAACGAAGAGAACGCAGCAGGTGGCCGCGTTGTCACAGCACCAACTAACGGTGCGTGTGGCATCATCCCTGCGGTACTGGCTTACTACGATAAGTTCATCCAAACTGTGACTGAAAAAGATTACATCCGTTACTTTGCGGCTTCTGGCGCAATCGGAGGTCTTTACAAGCGTAACGCGTCTATCTCTGGTGCAGAGGTTGGCTGTCAGGGTGAAGTTGGCGTGGCATGTTCTATGGCAGCAGCAGGCCTTGCTGAGCTTATGGGTGGTAGCCCAGAGCAAGTATGTATGGCAGCAGAAATCGCGATGGAGCACAACTTAGGTCTAACGTGTGACCCAGTTGCAGGTCAGGTTCAGGTTCCATGTATTGAGCGTAACGGTATTGCGGCAGTAAAAGCAATCAACTCTACTCGTATGGCACTACGTCGCTCTTCAGCTCCAACTGTTTCTCTAGATAAGGTTATCGAAACCATGCTAGAAACAGGTAAAGACATGAACGCGAAATACCGCGAAACATCTCAAGGTGGTCTAGCAATCAAAGTGATTTGCTAACACGCCTTTCTGAATACCAATCAAAACCCGAGTTTATGCTCGGGTTTTTTTATACCCCAAAAACCCAGGAGAATGCGTTATCAGGACAAGTAAAAAAAACCTAAAACGTTGAATATATCCAAATATTATGGATATCTCAGTAAAAAATCACATCTCTTCCCAAGCTTTATTGATAACGTAGCCAAAAATTAAACTTGGAGCACATCAACACATGATTAGGTTTGAAATTGGAAACCAAATCTGCGTTTGCTTGTCCGAAAACGAAATATCTCTAGAGCTCAATCAGTCACTCCACCACTCCATTCCTGTCAACCCAAATGAGTACGCCATTCTGTCAACTATCGCCACATACGGCAGTTTAAATACGCCGATTAGTCAGCGGTTAATAGAAAGCAAAATCACTCAACAATACAAAATGACACTGCCTGAAAATGGCTTTAAAAACGCGGTGGCCGCTCTAAGAAAGAAATTTCGCAAGCTCACGGAAGAACATTTAACCACTAACAAAAACATTATCGAAAACATTCACCGGACCGGATACTTCATCCCTTTTACTATGCAAAACAACCATCAGAATGGCATCGAACATCAACAGAAGATCAATCAATACACAACCAATAGTCTTCGCAAAGCGCTTCGTATTTGCTTGCGTAATAAAAAGATCTATTCAGAAGCAATGTGGGTTGTGTTGATCACTGCGATCATTTTCTTTGCTATCTGTTACTACGCGATAAACAGCATCGTTAAACATAATTATCTGGATAACGCCTTCGAAATTGCAGAGAACCTTTCCCGTAGGAGTTGCTTTGCTAATGAAAGCGAACTGAAGTCACTATTTGATAATGTGAAGTTGGTGGAATCGAGCATGATGCTAGATCGTTTCAATATTCGATGCTTAGTCACTCCAGAAACCGTTGTCCCTGTCAGCAAAAAAGCCTTTGAAGAGTGGAGTAACAATAACAATTACACGACCCAATCATTTGACTTAAATAACGCAACCGTTTTGGTTCGTGTTAAAAACATTAACTTATCCGACAATGTTGAAAATCATATTTCACGTTTTTTTCTTTCCGGTATGAAGCTATCAACGAATACCGGAACGTCGTTAGAGATTGGTAACACCAATGAACGCTTCTTCAATTATCACGTAAAGAATAGTGGCTATAAAGAGGTGTATTACATCTCTGGACCGTTTCAAAGTATCATTCTACTGAGCTTACTTTTTCTCATTATACTGCGTCACCGCTCCCTACAAGCCTTTATGGCTTACTTGTGCGCAATTCGACAATTCAAAATAAAACTGGAACCGATTTATAACACTTCGGCACAAAAGATTGTGCACTACGAAGCCCTCTCCCGGTTTAAGGTAAAAAATACGCAACGGTTTATTGAAACACTGATCCGCAATGGATTGCTGCTAACTCATACCTTACTGGTGATTGATTCCATCTACACCAAACAAAAAGCGTTGCCCATCCCTATCAGCATTAACGTTTGTCCTTCTTTGCTGCGAGGGCGTAACTTTTCAATCCTATATAGAGAGCTATCTAATCGGGATTGCCGTTTGCTGACAATCGAAATCACAGAAAATGCATCGATGTACTATACCTCTGAGATTTATGGCAATGTCGCGAAACTAAAAGCTCTGGATTGTAAAATCAGTATTGATGACTTTGGCACCGGCAATAATAATGTGGCGCTTATCAGCAAGCTGAATCCGGACTACCTCAAAATCGACCGAGAATTTGTTATTGGCCTAAAATCTGATGATAAAAAGATAGAAACCTTGCGTCAGTTAATTGCTATGGGCAATACGTATCGCTGCACGGTCATTGTTGAAGGCGTAGAAACGGCAGACAGTGCTCACTTACTCACAACATTGGGCGCCTATATTCACCAAGGTTATTATTACCCTCTTCATTGCTAGCTTTTCTTCACTCGGTTAGTTACTTAAAATAGATTTAATACTCTATAAAAACTCGTGGTGGCATAAAGGTATGCCGCCAATTTGTGATTGAGCGATGATTGCGATTAAACCCACCAAACTGAAAGATTTTTCAAGTTTGATGCAATTGGATGTGCAAGAAGAGCAAAAAGGATTTTTTACGCCGTTTGAAATGGCTTATCAAAAACGTAGTAAGTCAGAGGCGTTCTTTACGATTTATTCTGATGACCTATTAGTAGGCTATCTTGTTATCGATAAAGGTTTCTCCCAACATGCGCCGTTTGCTAAACGATACGAACTGGAGCTTAAATACTTGATGATTGATCAACGTTTTCAACGTCAAAGGGTTGGGAGTGAGGCATTGCGTAAACTGTTCCTTTATGCGTATACCATTAACCCTAAAAGCACCTCTCTTTGCGCCACTGTCCCACAAAGTCAGCAATACGCTATAAGTTTTCTTGATGCGTGCGGATTCATTAATACAGAGGAAACAACATTGGGTGATAATGAAAAAGAATGGATTCTACGACACCCATTAAGCTAGCAGGCGAAGCATAATCAAAATTGGGGCATTCAGATACAACAAAGGCAAGCTTCTCGCTTGCCTTTGTTTAATGCTCAATAGAAAGTGACTTATTCGCCTTTGTAAATACAACCAGCTGTGCACGTTTCTTTGATTTCTACTTTACTTAGCAGTGGTAAGCTTGGCTTAAGCTGCTGCCAAATCCATTTTGCTAACACTTCGCTAGTCGGGTTCTCTAACCCTTCAATGTCGTTTAGGTAGTAATGGTCTAAGCGATTGTAAATTGGTTTAAATGCAGCTTTGATCTCTGCAAAATCCACTACCCAACCTGTATGTGGATCAACTTCACCTTCTACATAAAGACGAACAAGGAAAGAGTGTCCGTGCAAACGACCACACTTGTGACCTTCTGGTACGTGTGGCAAATGGTGTGCTGCTTCGAACATAAACTCTTTGTATAATTCTGTTTTCATCTTGATTCTCAGGCTTTAAAAAGACAGGCAATACTAAGGAATTCGCTGCCAAGAGACAAGCGTTACCCCATACAAGCGTAGCAAAAACTTCCGCTGGTTCCTGGCCTCTTTGCTATCACTCACACCAAAGCGCCGTATTTCTGTCACGCGCCAAACATTTGATTACACAGCACTCACATCACAATTACATATCCCCAACATGTGTGGGGTCACAATCATTCATTTCGTTGTTCGCAGTGCGCATTTGTGCACATTAATATTGTGCAGTTCGTTCCAATTACACTTATAAATTTATGCGCTCAACTATCACTTTTAAGCTCTTACTGGCGTTAATTGCTGTCTTCAGCTGCGTTCTAGCTGCCTCTACGGCTTACCAATACCATCAACAAAAAACCTTAATCAATGATGTTCTTAGTGAACAACTCCATGATAAGGCTAGTAATTATTTCGATAGCCTAAATATGATGATGCTTACGGGCACCATGTCGCAAAAAGAAACCTTACGGCAAAAGGCCCTGGCCCAAGAAGGCATTGAAGCAGTTCGCGTGTTGCGAGCTGATACTGTGACCAAACTTTACGGACCTGGGCAACAAAACCAGCAGCCTGTCGATGATATTGATCAACGAGCGTTGAATGGTGAACTGGTGATTGAACCAATCTCAGCCGATTGGGGCAAAGGGTTAGTAGTCGCGCTACCAATGAAATCGAGCGAAAATTACCGTGGCACCAACTGCGTTTCTTGCCACGTTGCACCAGCAGGAGAAGTGTTGGGCGCGATTCGCTTGGAATACAACATGAATCATGTCAATTCAATGATCAGTAAACAGGCAATGTTTGCGATGGGAATAATGGCCGTAATCGCATTTGTGGGCTTCATCATAACGATGAGTTTGATTCAAAAAATCATTGTACGACCAATTCAAAGAACGGCGAAATTCATGTCGAATGTGAGCCATAGCAAAGATCTATCTCAACGACTGATGCATCACCAACAGGATGAAGTGGGCCAACTTTCTACAGCCATCAATTCATTCATGGACACGGTCTCCGAAAGCTTAGAACGTGTGCAAGACACCTCTCACTCACTTGCCGACTCCGCGAGTAAACTAACTGCTGTCGCGCAGTCCACAGATAAAGCGGCCAATAACCAACAGCTAGAGACCAGCGAAGTACAAAGCAATATCACCGATATGCTGCAGCAACAAACTGCGGTTGAGGACTCGACTAACAACGCTACTGTTTTGGTCAATCACACCGTTGATGTCGCCACTCATAGTGCAAGCCAAGCACACAATGTAAGTGAAGACATCAAACAACTAGTAAGTAACATTGATACCGTACGGGAAAAAATCAGCTCTCTAAACCAAAGAACCGAAGAAGTGTCGTCCATTCTTGTGGTTATTAAGGGTATTGCAGAACAAACCAATCTGCTCGCGTTGAATGCTGCTATTGAAGCCGCCCGAGCCGGAGAGCAAGGACGCGGTTTTGCGGTCGTCGCGGAAGAAGTGCGTAACCTGGCTTCTAGGACGGCTGAAGCCACTGGTAATATTGAACATATCATTTCTCAATTCCAGCAAGGAAGTGAAGAGTCATTAACTTCTGTTGATACCGTCTGCCAGTTTGCTCATCAACGCTCTGTCGATGTCGAGGCACTATCAGCCACAATGCATAACGTTGTTGACGAAATGCGCCAAGTGCTCAGACATGCAGAAGATATCCAAAACCAGACGCAAACCACATCTGATGTAAGTCAGCATATTCAATCTAAAATAGATGTGATCACACTGCATGCTAACGACACATCGCAATCAGCATCGCACACGCGTGATATTAGTGTTGATTTAGAGCATCTATCCGAACGTTTAGAGCAATTACTAAACCAATTCACACTTTCAGAGCACAAAAGAGTGAATAAATAGAGAGATTCTCCCCATCAAAACGAATATAAAGGTTGATGCGAGCGAATTGACAGGTAATATGTCTCGTTGAATCTGTAAAATGCTACCCAACTCAGCTCTTAGCTTGTTTTTTGAACAAAAATGTTATTAGACAAGTACTTTAAGTAAGCGTTGAGTTGAATTTTTACCTCAATGGAGAATATTGAAAACATGACTTACGCGCCTGTATCAGACGTATTGAAAGGTCAGCTAGCAGTAGACAGCGAAGTGACTGTTCGTGGCTGGATCCGTTCACGTCGTGATTCCAAAGCTGGAATCTCTTTCCTTGCCATATATGACGGCTCTTGTTTCGACCCGATTCAGGCCGTGGTCCCAAATAATCTTAATAATTACGAAGACGAAGTATTAAAGCTAACGACTGGCTGCTCTGTTGAAGTAACTGGTAAGATTGTTGAATCTCCTGCAAAGGGTCAAGACTTCGAACTTGCTGCCACTGACGTTAAAGTGGTTGGTTGGGTTGAAGATGCTGAAACTTACCCAATGGCAAAAACTCGTCACTCAATCGAGTACCTACGTGAAGTTGCGCACCTACGTCCGCGCACAAACGTAATCGGTGCAGTAGCACGTGTACGTAACTGCCTATCTCAAGCAATCCACCGCTTCTACCACGAGCAAGGTTACTTCTGGGTATCTGCGCCGTTGATCACGGCTTCAGATGCTGAAGGCGCTGGTGAAATGTTCCGCGTATCTACGCTAGACATGGAAAACCTTCCTCGCACTGACGCTGGTAAAGTGGACTACAACGAAGACTTCTTCGGTAAAGAGACGTTCCTAACCGTATCTGGTCAGCTAAACGCAGAAGCTTACGCTTGTGCGCTAAGCAAAGTTTACACTTTCGGCCCTACTTTCCGTGCTGAAAACTCAAACACAAGCCGCCACCTAGCAGAATTCTGGATGGTTGAGCCTGAAGTTGCGTTCGCAGAACTGGATGATGTAGCGAAACTGGCTGAAGACATGCTCAAGTACGTGTTTAAAGCAGTGCTTGCAGAGTGTCGCGATGACCTTGAGTTCTTCGCTCAACGCATCGACAAAGAAGCAATCACTCGTCTAGAGCAGTTCGTTTCTTCTGACTTCGCGCAAGTTGACTACACTGACGCAATCCAGATCCTTCTTGATTCAGGTCGTGAGTTCGAATTCCCAGTTGAATGGGGTATCGATATGTCTTCTGAGCACGAGCGTTTCCTTGCTGAAGAACACTTCAAAGCACCTGTAATCGTTAAGAACTACCCGAAAGACATTAAAGCATTCTACATGCGTGCTAACGATGACGGTAAAACAGTTGCAGCGATGGACGTTCTAGCACCGGGCATCGGCGAAATCATCGGTGGCTCTCAGCGTGAAGAGCGCCTAGACATTCTAGATGCACGTATGCGTGAAGTGGGTATCGATCCTGAACATATGAGCTGGTACCGCGACCTACGTAAATACGGTACAGTGCCACACGCAGGCTTCGGTCTAGGCTTCGAGCGCCTAGTATCTTACGTAACTGGTATGGGCAACGTTCGTGACGTGATCCCATTCCCACGTACTCCTCGCTCTGCGAACTTCTAATCACTTTTTAGTGATATTGAATTAAAAAGACCTCCCATGTGGAGGTCTTTTATTTGTACGAATGATTTTCTAGCAACCGGTGTATGCACTCTAGTTGTTATTTTCGTCGTCATCCTCATCTGCTCGCGCTGCGTATTTTACTCCAACCACACACAAGCCAAACATCACAAATGGGATAACGGCAGCAGTGTATTCCGTCCAAACCATATGAGAAAAAGATTTCGCCAATATCAAGTGTGCAAACACCAACAAAAATGCGCTAAAAATAGCAACACCCATCAACCTAAGTTCATGCTTTACCAACTGCTTTTTCATTACGGCTCCTAACCTAAATGGTTGTCTGCCCATGATTGAAACACAGCTTCGGTATCGTCCACTGATACAGTTTGAGCAAAAAACAGGTAAACAGTTGGCTAATGAAGTAATTCTCCGACCGTCTTCACGGCTTGTTCTAATTCATCATTTACAGGTAACGATGTATTAAGCCTCAGGTAGTTCTCATAATTTGGAGTGACAGAAAACAACTGACCAAATGCTACAGTGATGTTCGCTTCCAATAACTTCTGATAAATCGCTTTTCCGCACTTTGTTTTCGGCAGTTCTATCCAAAGAAAATAGCCGCCTTCCGGTTGCGTGTAACGAATCGATTGGGGAAAGTACTTATCAACCAGTTCAATAAACGCCAATTGCCGCTGCTCAAGATTCTTTCGCAGTTTTCTAAGATGGCTATCATAACTATCGTTTTGCAAGTAATGCGCGATACCCTGCTGGATTGGCGCGCTGCCTGACAACGTCGAGATAAGTTGCAGCTTTTGAAGTTGCTCATTGAAGCGTTTGTTTACCACCCAACCCAGCCTATAGCCAGGGCAAAGGCTTTTTGAAAATGATCCACAATGCAACACGCGCTCTTGTGTATCAAAAGCTTTAAGTGAGCTTGGCTTTTTTTCAGAAAAATAAAGCTCTGAATACACATCATCTTCGATCAAGTACACATCGTATTTGTCAGCCAGTTCGACGATACGTTGCTTCTGCCCGTCACTTAATAAAGTTCCTGTTGGATTGTGAAAGTTAGTCATTAACCAACATGCGCGAACATCATTGCCGGCAAAAGTCGCTTCAATTTGATCCACTGAATGTCCAGTTAACGGATCCACCGTTATTTCTATCGCCTTTAGACCTAAACGTTCAATCGCTTGAAGTGCGCCATAAAACGTCGGTGATTCAACTACAACAGTATCTCCAGGCTGGGTCACGGCCTGAAGGCTCAAATTCAACGCTTCTAATGCGCCAGAAGTAACGACAATATCATCATGGGTAAACACCATACCTTGTTGGATGTACCGTTGAGCAATCAAACGGCGTAGAGACTCACAGCCCGGCGGCAAGTTATCCAATAACGTCTCTACCCCCATCTTCCTGCCTGAGCTGGCTAGGTTGCGGTTTAGCGCCTCTAATGGGAACAATGCTGGGTCTGGAAACGCGGAGCCAAACTTCACCGCATTCGATGAAGCCTGATTTTTGAGGTAGTCGTAAAGTTCATCGTTGATGCTGGAGCGATAAACGGAAGTGGCTGGAGAACTCGGTTCGAAGCGGTCCAACTCCGCAGTCACAAAGTATCCAGACTGAGGTTTCGCTGCGACCCAACCTTGTGCTTCGAGCAGCTGATAAGCTTGTAATACCGTACCTGCGCTGACAGAATGGTTTCGGCTTGTTACACGCACTGATGGCAGCTTTTCCCCTGCTCTCCAAGTATTTTGCTGAATCTGCGTTTTGAACAGCTCAGCCAGTTGACGGTATCGGTTCATGTTTCCCTCATTTCACTTACAGCCGCACCATAGCATACTTCGCGCCAGCATTCTGATATGGGAGTATTCAATTTAGCAACGTAATTTATCAAGCTTATAATAGATATTTCAGCCACGAAGTGAGCGTTTATATCCCATACTTTGACCGTTACACACATATTGCCTCACATCTTTGCAATACCTAAAAGCCAAGGTTTTACGTTGGACTGAGTTCGTTAAACTCACTTCGAGCTACGGTCTTTAAATCAGGAGGAAGCGATGAAAGTTTTTACAATGGACGATCTCTCGTATCGCGGAAAACATAAAGGTGTACATAGTTGGAACCATCCTGGCAGTACCACCCCTTATTATTGGCATCCTGATTGGCTGCATATCGCTGAAGATGCTTTGGGTGAACACAAAAAGGCTGACCTTGAAGTCCCTGATGGAGGAACAGCGACAGAAGAGCATGCAAAAGCGGCGATTCTCAAACACTTGAATGACGAGTAGTTTAGGCTCTATCACCGTTCAAGAATAGCACTAGGTAGGCGAATCCATCGTTGTATGCTTTAAACACAAATAAAGCTAAAACCTGCCAAATAGTAAATTCTTCTGAATGAGAAGTACGCATCTTCTATAGCGTTCAAAGGGCAAAATAAGTCGATTGTTATCACATTAATTTTCATTACATCTGTTACATTTAAATAGTAATGGTGATGCACACCTCAACTCATGGATTATGAGAGAAAACAATAATGGCGAAATACAACGAAGAAGATATTAAATACAAAGGTGAATCCAACGGCGTACATTCTTGGAGCTCTCCTTCCGGCCAACCTTATTACTGGCATCCAGATTGGTTACACGTTGCAGAAGATGCGACGGGTACGCACCCGAAGCAAAAACTTGAAGTTGAAAAGACAGAAGTACCAACCGAAAAGCACGCGTTAAAAGCGATCTTAAAGCATGTGAATGACTGGGCGACTGAAAAGCTTTCTTCTAACCCTGACATCGAAACCAATGCGGTTGAGTCGGAAATCAATCTGAAGAAATAACCCCAACCGATATCCATACTTCTAACAGTAAACGCTCCACCTTTGGTGGGGCGTTTTTGTCTCAACAAATCCTCACTAGACAACTATAAACGCGTTAACGCAAAGCACTGAATTGAAACGATTGGGATGTGTGCAAAACTTCTCCAACCATGGCATAAATGCCCTTCAAACTCTGTGCCTACCAAACGTTTTCATGGCAAAAACTTTAGTTATGTTAGAATTCTGTTTCAAATCGCAACTTTTTTAGGTTTTCTTTTCAGTAACGGTTGTAACCAATATTGCTGAAAGGTATAAATGTTAGCACACCCCTTCGATTAACATGGATGAAGATTATGTTTGAAAAAGTAGTTGCCGCTCCGGCTGACCCTATTCTTGGCCTTACTGAAGAGTTTAAAAAAGATGCTCGCGCAGACAAAATTAACCTTGGCGTAGGTATTTACAAAAACGAGCAAGGCGAAACTCCCGTTCTTGCGACAGTAAAGAAAGCTGAAGCAGCACTTGTTGAAACTGAAAAAACCAAATCTTACCTAACCATCGAAGGCACAGCAGAGTACGGCATTGCAGTGCAAAAACTGCTTTTCGGCTCTGATGCAGAAATTGTAAACGAAAAACGCGCTAAAACAGCTCAAGCTCCGGGTGGTACTGGTGCACTACGTGTTGCCGGCGAGTTCATTAAACGTCAACTAGGCGATGTAAAGATCTGGATCAGCAACCCTACATGGGCAAACCACAACGGCGTATTTACTGCTGCTGGTATCGAAACGGCACAATACAGCTACTACAATGCTGAAACAAAAGACAAAGACTTCGATGCGATGCTAAATGATCTGCAATCTGCATCTGAAGGCGACATCGTGCTTCTACACGGCTGCTGTCACAACCCTACAGGGATCGATCCTACGGCTGAAGAGTGGGAAACATTGGCGAAACTTATCGCAGAGAAGAAATTGCTTCCTCTGTTCGACTTCGCCTACCAAGGCTTTGCTAAAGGTGTGGAAGAAGATGCTGCAGGTCTTCGTACTTTTGCTAAGTACAACAAAGAAATCCTAGTCGCGAGCTCTTTCTCGAAAAACTTTGGCCTATACAATGAACGCGTAGGTGCCTTCACGTTAGTAGCAGAGTCAGAAGAAGTCGCAACAACCGCATTTTCTCAAGTTAAAGCCATTATTCGCTCTATCTACTCTAACCCACCTGCACACGGCAGCGCTGTCGTGACTCACATTCTTGGCAACGCCGAAATGCGTGCGGAATGGGAAGCTGAAGTAGCAGAAATGCGTGACCGTATTCAAGAAATGCGTGAACTGTTTGTAGCGACACTAAAAGCAGAGGGTGTGGACGCAGACTTTAGTTTCATCGAACGTCAAAATGGTATGTTCTCTTTCTCTGGTCTTTCTAAAGAGCAAGTTAACCGCCTTAAAGAAGAGTTCGGTATTTACATTGTCGGTTCTGGCCGAATCAGTGTTGCTGGTATGACGAAGTCAAATATGGGCCCTCTGTGTAAAGGCATTGCAGCGGTTTTATAATCGACTGTCGCATACTTCATTAAAAGGAAAGGTCAGCATAAGCTGACCTTTTTTGTTTTAACTTAACGCCAAAAACGAACCCGTCCGATCTAGTAGACAAACTTCAAACTCAGCCCAACTTCATTGACGTAATCTGAGCTTTCACCGCTGTAATCAGTATCTCTAAACTGATAAAAAAGACCAGTGCCGATGACTTTATGCCATTGGTAGTTAAGACCGATCTTAAAATTGTTCTCATCAACGATATCACTACTGTTCAACTCCACTTCAGCTGTCGCAATAAGCTTTTCACTGAGCAAGTAATTCACCCCAACAGTTACAGCTTGAATCAATTCGCTATCGGAAGACAACGTATTATCCGTTTTGTCGTCCGTCGCTTTCGCTTTGATTGCGCCTATTCCATATAGCCCGTAGATATCGAATTGCTCTGTAACTCCATAACGGTAACCACCACCAAACAAAAGGCGGTCAATGCGAAGAGTAAAATCATCCGGATGGAAAAACTGCGCTGAGTAATCAACATTAAACAACCAGTTCTCAGTAAACAAATAGTTACCACCGAGTCCAACTGTGGTCGCATTAGAGTTATCTAACCATTCTTCGTTTGTCGTTCCGGCACCAACATCCAAATGAATGTGTTCGTACCCAAATTTTTCTGCTTGGTCCATGACCGCTGCGCTTGATATCGCCGGCAAAGCAGCTAAAGAAACAAGCAATAAATTTCTCACCATTCGACTTCCTTTCATGAGAATTATCTAAACACTGTATTCCATCGCCTGAGCTACTTGGCTCAAGAAGAATAGCTTAATCTAAAGACGTGATAACGATCTGAAACAGCCAAAGAGCTAATCAGTCATCACGAAGAAAACATATCGACGACGTCTTTTTCAATTGAGGTGACCATATAGTAGTAAAAATGAAGCTCCCTTATCGTGCGATATGTCAGAATCTTATGACTGAGCACGAAAATCGCGGTTCAGATAAGACTCTGTTTTAAAACTAAGTTAAGATTACTTTATTATTTGCGAACTAAAAGGCGCCTTCGATGGATGCAGAACTTCTCGAGATTTACAACTTTCTCGCCAAGTATCCCCCGTTCAATGAACTCCCTGAAGAAACACTAAACAAGGTGACAGAGAGTGTCGAAATCTCGTACTACCGAGAAGATACCCCCATCATCCATTTTGGAGACTATATCCAAGATTTATACGTGGTGCGAAGCGGTGTTGTTGAAGTTTATCGACGCAAAGGTGAGCTGTATAACCGCCTTGACGAAGGTGACCTATTTGGCCAGATGGGCATGCTCACCAATAACAAAGTCCGCTTTCCGGTAAAAGCCATTGAGGATACCCTGCTCTACTGTATTCCTGGTGACATTTTCCAAGAAATTTACGATAACTTTGATTCCTTTGCGGATTTTGTTGAAGTTGAAAATAGCGCTCGTTTACGCCAAGCCATTTCAGAAAACAAAGACGCCAATGACCTGACGACGTCGAAAGTGAAAACCTTGCTGACTGGCGATGCTCATACGATTGATCGTGGTCAGACAATCCAGCAAGCCGCGCAGCAAATGGCGAATGACAACGTATCGGCTTTACTTATCGTCGACCCAGATTTCGTTCGTGACGAAGACGATCCACAGTCCCCAGTACTTGGTATCATTACTGACCGTGACTTGTGTACCCGTGTGTTAGCTGAAGGTTTGTCCCCACAGGACGATGTGTCCAGTGTGATGACCACGGAGGTCATGTCTCTTGACCACAACGCTTACATCTATGAAGCAATGTTAACGATGCTGCGTTACAACGTACATCACCTACCAGTGGTAAAAAACCAATTACCAATCGGTATTATCGAAACAACCGACATTGTTCGTTATGAATCTCAGAATTCGTTGTTGTTGGTGAGTAGTATTTTCCAACAACAGACTATCGAAGATTTAGCCGTTGTTGCCGAAGAAGTGAAAAGCAGCTTCGTGCGTCTGGTCAATGAAGATGCCAACTCTCACATGGTGGGTAGCGCGATGTCGGTCATTGGCCGAAGCTTCAAACAGCGTCTGCTAGAAATGGCAGAAGAAGAGCTTGGCCCACCGCCAATTCCTTATTGTTTCCTTGCACTTGGCTCAATGGGGCGAGATGAGCAACTGTTGGTGACTGACCAAGATAACGCCATCATTCTAGATGAGACCTATCAAGAAGAGAAACATGGTAAATACTTCGAAGCCCTAGCAAAATACGTCAGCGATGGGTTAGATGCCTGTGGCTACAAATATTGCACAGGTGATATTATGGCAACCAACCCACTATGGCGCATGACTCGTTCAGAGTGGGAAGAGTGTTTTGCTGACTGGATTGATAACCCGAACCCGAAAGCACTACTCAACGCCTCCATCTTTTTCGACTTGGATGGTGTCTATGGCCGCTTAAAATGGGCAGAACAGTTAACTAGCTTTATTGTTCGTCGCGCTCGAAAGAACAACCGCTTCTTAGCGTGTTTGGCTCGTAACGCACTAAACAGAACACCACCTCTAGGCTTCTTTAAAGACTTCGTGATGGAAAAAGATGGCAGACACAACAACTCCATCAACCTCAAACGTCGCGGTACTGCTCCTCTGGTCGACTTAATTCGTGTTCACTCTCTGGCAGTTGGCTCACGTGCACAGAACTCGTTTGAGCGTCTCGACGACATCATTGACGCTGGCATTTTGCCAAAAGGTCGAGCACAAGACTTAAAAGACGCGTTAGAGTTTATTTCCATGGTGCGTATTCGTCACCAAGCGACGGATGTGGAACTAGGCATTGATCCTGATAACAATATCGAACCAGAAAACCTCTCTGAGTTTGAACGTCGCAACCTAAAGGATGCATTCCAGATCCTAAGCAATGGTCAAAATTTCCTTAAGTTCCGCTACCAAGCGAACAAGAGCTTTAAGTGAGGTTTAGCATGATTAAAAAGCTCTTTCAGAAGCCAACCATTCAGTGGCCAACGAAGTTTGAACAAAAGCTGGAGATGGCGAAGGATGAGAATTTAATTGCGTTTTATAGCAACAAGCCGCCTGCTCCAGAAACACCGTTATCTGAGGTGGAGTTCGTGGCGTTAGATTTCGAAACGACGGGTTTGAATCCTGAAAAACATGACATCATTACTATTGGTTTAGTGCCGTTTAACCTGAAGCGAATTTTCCTACGTAACTCGCGTCATTGGAAGGTACGTCCACAGCGTGCACTCGATGAAGACTCAGTCATTATACACGGTATTACTCACAGCGAATTGATCGATGCGCCTGACTTAGGCGATATCTTAAGCGAGCTGCTACCATGCTTAAGCGGGAAAATCATTGTTGTTCATTACCGTCGTATCGAGAGAGAGTTTCTGGATAAAGCGCTCAAAAGCCGTTTAGGGGAAGGTATTGAGTTTCCTGTTTTAGATACGCTGCACCTTGAAGAAACGATTCAACAGAAACGTTCAGGCTCTCTCTGGGAGCGTTTAAAAGGGAAAAAACCAGAATCGGTTCGGCTAGCGCAATCTCGACGCCGTTATGGGCTGCCAGACTATACGCCTCACCATGCATTAACCGATGCAATTGCTACCGCAGAGCTACTGCAAGCGCAAATCGCCCATCATTACAGTGAAGAGCAACCCATCAGTGAGTTCTGGCTGTAATATACTTCACGCTTAATAGCGATCAAAAAAGGAGCCAGATGGCTCCTTTTTTACTTAGGTTGAGACAAGATTACAGCTTAAAGCGTTGAATCTCTTGTTCAAGTTCGTGTGATAGCTCAGACAGGTGAGCAGCTTGTTCTGCTGCTTGATGAGCTTCGACTGACAGCTCGTTAGACACATCACGAATACCTTCAGTGTTACGAGTGATCTCAGTGGTTACCGATGCTTGCTCTTCTGCTGCTGAAGCAATCTGCGTTGCCATATCACTGATACGCTCAACAGCAGTGTGGATTTGCGTCAAGCTCGCTGCAGCCGCATTGGCATCATCAACACTGGTGTCAGCTAGACGACGACTGTCACCCATAATACCGACCGCCTTGGCTGTTGTGCCTTGTAGCATCTCGATAGTTTCTTGAATCTCTTGCGTTGAAGCATGAGTACGTTGGCTCAATACGCGGACTTCATCTGCAACCACAGCAAAACCACGGCCTTGCTCACCTGCACGTGCCGCTTCGATCGCCGCGTTAAGTGCAAGTAGGTTCGTTTGCTCTGCAATGCCTTGAATCGTTGATAGAATCGTATTGATGCTATTTCCGTGCGCTTCTAGCTCTTGAATCACATCAGTAGCAACTTGAACTTCTTGCGCTAAGTTCTGAATAGAACCTTGCGTTTGAGTTACTTGGCTTGAACCGTGTGAACAAGCTTGAACCGCTTCTTCTGAGTTACTTGCCGTGCTATCAGCATTACCTGCAATTTCTTGTGTCGCTGCTGCCATTTCATTCACAGCCGTCGCCACCATGTTGATTTCATCTTGCTGGTAAGAGATACGCTGACTACGCTCCTCAGCTTGCTGTGCTGTCGTGCGTGCTTGCTCTGAAAGCGCAGAAGATACGTGGCTAAGCTTAGTAACCATTGTGTGCATGTTGCCAACAAAACGGTTGAAGTTTTCCGCCAGTTTACCTACTTCATCATCACTGCGTGGTTCTAGGCGTTGCGTTAAGTCACCTTCGCCAGATGCAATTTCTTCCAGTGCATTTGATACGCGGTTCAAGTCACGGAACAAGAAACCAACTAGCCAAGAAACTGCAAGAATAACCACAATCGTGATCGCCACAGCAGTGAACAATAGATCTCGTAGCAATACCGCATGACCTGCTTCTTCTGTTGCGCGATCCATTTCAATCGCAAACATCCAATGCGTACCAGGAACTTTATTGAAGTAGTAAAGCTTCTCTTTTCCTTTGATTACCGTATCTTCGATACGACCTTCATCGGCGGCGCGCTCAATTGCCTCTTCTGAAAAATCTTTTAGAACACTGGTGATAGGCTTAAGCGTCAAGCTTTTATCTGGATGCGCTAAGAAGGTGCCTTCATTCATGTCGATTAGCATCGCATGCGCGTTTTCACCTGCATCTAAGTTAATCACATCGCTGATAAGCTGATCGATCAGTACGTCCGCACCAACAACACCAACAAACTGACCATTTTTCATTACTGGCTCAGCAATGGTCACAAGTAGTGCATTCGTGATTGCGTCTTGATATGCGGCTGTGATGATTTGCTTACCTGCGGCATCAGCATCCTTGTACCAAGGACGTGTGCGAGGGTCATAATCAGCACGGTTACGCTCCGGATGAGAGCGGTACATATCACCGTTTGGTGTACCAAGGAAGATGTCATCGAAGCCACCAGCCTTGCGAGCTTGTTGTAGGAAAGGAACAACGTCTTGCTCGGTCGAGTAATCGTTGAACGCAGTGGCAATATCTTTACGGATATTGACCCAATCAGAAATTCCCTCTGACGCAGTAGTACTAAGACTTTGCGCACGTGAATAGACACCTGAACGAGTCTGATCAAATAATTGACCAGCCGACAACCAAGTAAGTGCTGTTGCCATCACAACAACAGCAGAAAGGCTTGCGCCTATAAGCTTTTGTTTTAATGATAATTTCATATTTATAGTTTTTTGAGTTGGGAGAACAGTTAAGGTGCATGAATATTACACACTTTTTTACGACTATTCACTAATTTTTAAAAAACAAAATAGCACATTAACTCTTTGTAAAGTATGAACTTTCATGTGTCATTTTTTTGTCTCGAGCGTCATAAAAACCGCACAAAAAAAGCCAGCAAATTGCTGGCCTTTTGATTAATTGTTAGTCAGACGGTTTTATAAAATGCCGAATTACTGACGCTCGGTTCGCATACCCATCAATAAGCTCACACACATTGCAAGCAGAATGAAGGTAAATGGCAGTGCTGTAGAAATGGCACCGGCCTGAAGAGCTTGAACCGCCTCGGAGCCACCAATCCATAGCAGAGCAACCGCAATTGCACCTTCCATGAATGCCCAGAAGACACGTTGAAGCACAGGTGCATCGACTTTACCACCTGCCGTGATACTGTCGATAACAAGTGAACCAGAGTCAGAAGACGTAATGAAGAACACAAGTACCAGCACAACAGCGATGATAGAAAGCATGCTACCAAATGGAAGAACATCAAACATTTGGAACATAGCAAGTGATACGTCAGTCAAGCCATTTGTGCCCAGCTCACCTACTTTATCAACAACTTGCTCGATCGCCAGGCCACCAAATACAGACATCCAAACAACGGTAACCGCAGTTGGAACCAGTAGAACTGCTGTGATGAACTCGCGAACGGTACGACCACGAGAAACACGCGCGATGAACATGCCTACGAATGGCGACCATGAAATCCACCAAGCCCAGTAGAACACTGTCCAGCCTTGGAACCAAGCTTCGTCCGTACGACCAAACGGGTTACTTAGTGGGATGATATTCTCTACATATGCCATAAGTGTGGTTGGAATCGAACCTAGGCTCGCCGCCCAACCGATAAGACCAACAAGGAGAAGTAGCAAGAACGCCACAACCATGTTGATGTTACTAATGACTTTAACACCACCATCGATGCCGCGTACGACTGAAACAACAGCAAGTAAAGTCACCACGGTAATAACGACGATTTGCAGACCTAGGCCTGGCTCAACACCAAATACGTGATGAATACCACTTGCTGCTTGCTGCGCACCTAGACCTAGGGATGTAGCAAGACCAAATAAAGTCGCAAGCACAGCCAGAATGTCCACAATGTGGCCAGCCCAACCCCATGCACGATCACCCAGAAGTGGGTAGAAGATCGAACGCATAGATAGCGGTAAACCTTTGTTGTAGGCAAAGAATGCTAAAGAAAGTGCTACAACACCGTAAATTGCCCATGGGTGAAGGCCCCAGTGGAACATCGTTGCACCCAGTGCCAATCTCGCGGCTTCTGGTGTATTTGCCTCAACACCAAGTGGCGTTTCATACCAACCGGTGAAGTAAGCGACAGGTTCTGCAACACTCCAGAACATTAAACCGATACCCATACCAGCTGCAAATAGCATTGCAAGCCATGACATAAACGAGTAATCGGCAACAGCGTCTTTACCACCTAGTCGAATCTTACCCATTGGTGAGACGATAAGCGCCAAACAGAAAATAACGAAAATGTTACCTGCAATAATGAACAACCAATCGAATGAACCAATAATTTTCCACTTCAGCCCATCAAGTGCCGTCTTTGCGGTATGTGCATCTAGAACTAATGCAGCGACAAGAAACAGCGCAATTAAACCTGCACTAATACCAAAAACTGGGTTATGAACATCAAAACCCCATTTTTGAACGTTGTCCTGACCTACCGTATAGTCGGTACTATCGATACTGTACTTATCTATACCCTTTGTCATCGTTCCTCTCTATTTTTGTAGTGTTTTTACGTACCAAACAAAAAAATCTTTCGAACACGATACGTTTTGCATTCCGTGAAGGCGCAAGATCCTATCATTTGACACGTTTTTGTCTATCTTTTTGCTATTAAAAAATCCAATAACTTACTTTTCACTGTGTGGTTACGGCCTTTGATAGAACAAATCACTACCACAATAGTTAGACCACAAACATTTATTGCTATAATAATTTTAGCTCTTCTTATTTTGTCGAAAAGGCGCGACAAAATGGTATTGAGGACACGGCGTAAAATTGTAGGGGTAATTTTTGATTTCCCCCCTTTAAATAAGGGCGCATTTAAGTTAGTGTCGCCTCGATAAATGTTCCCTACAGACTGGATGAATAAATTGGAAAAGTACGAAGAAGTATTGGTCTCGATTCGTCAGATCATCCGCGCTATTGATTTACATTCTAAAAAGCTGAGCAAAGAGTCTGGATTGACTGCTCCACAGTTGATTTTGATGCGCGCTATCAATGACTTAGATAACGTGACGATTAAACAGTTGTCTAGCCACACTAACATGAGCCAAGCGACCGCAACGACCATTCTAGATAGACTAGAACGAGGCCAGTTTGTTGAGCGTCAGCGCAGTGTTCAAGACAAGCGTAAAGTGCATGCTGTACTTACGAGCAAGGGCCAAGAAGCCTTAAAACAAGCACCAACGCCGCTGCAAGAGCACTTCATTAATCGATTCCAAAAATTGGAAGAATGGGAGCAATCCCTTCTACTATCTTCCGTTCAACGCATCTCGACGATGATGAATGCAGAGGACATCGATGTTGCTCCAATGCTAGAGCTTGGTAGCATTACCAAAGCCGATTAGTTTCGCTCCCACGTGCTCGCTTTTTGCGGGCACTACTCTCCTACTCAGTCAAGCCAGTTTCAAACGCATATTTTGCTAACTCTGCCGTCGAATGTAAGTCCAACTTGTGCTTAATGTTATGGCGATGCGTCTCTACCGTTCGATAACTAATATTGAGTAAAGTGGCGATTTTTTTGCTGCTGTTTCCTTGAGCAACTAATTTAAGTACCGCTTCTTCCCTGCGGCTGAGAGGATTCGTTTTTTGCGTGGCAGGCACCACTTCTTGGGTAAAGAGTGTTTGTGTGACGGATTCACAGAAATACGTCGAGCCTTGGTTCACCGTTTTTATTGCTTGCACCATTTTCTCGGCCGAGATTTCCTTGAGCATATATCCTACGGCACCAGCTTGCATGACCTTCATGATGTACTCGCGATTATCGTGCATGGTCAACATAAGTATTTTGCTCTCTGGGCGAGCTTCTTTAATTACACCAGTCGCTTCAATACCGTTCATTATTGGCATGCTGATATCCATCAATATGACGTCCGGTTGCAAGTGTTTTGCGACCTCTATCGCTTCCAAGCCATTACTTGCTGTACCCACCACTTCGATGTCAGACTCTAACTCCAAACGAGCCATGAAGCCATCCAATACCACTTGATGATCATCGACAATCACTACACTAATCGGTTTATCCATAAACTATTTCATCCAAATTAAGCAGCACAGTAATCTCTGTTCCCAAGCCAAGCTCACTCATTAGCTCAAATTCACCACCGATGAACTCTACACGCTCTTGCATGTTCCTTAACCCAATCCCTTGTTGGTGCACTGCATGGTTAACCACAAATCCAACCCCATCGTCACGTATGAGTAATTGCAGCATATTGCCCATTTTTTGCAAAGTAACCGTTACTTTTTTCGCTCGCGCATGTTTTTCAATGTTATTCAAAGACTCCTGAGCGACGCGATATAGCGTCGTTGCGACTTCCGAAGTCAGTTTGTGCTGCTGAGTATCGAAATTGCTCTCGATATCAATCCCGGAATGGGAATGAAAATCCTGTAGCAAGGTCGTCAGTGCTGCTTCTAAACCGATATCATCGAGGGCGCTTGGACGGAGCTGATGAGAAATATGCCGCACCTCATTTATCGCGGTGACGAGCGATCGTTGTGATTTATCTAAGTGGGATTTGAGTTTTTCGTCTTCCAGTCTATGACTCATTAAGTCTAAATGACATTTACTGGAGACTAACAACTGATTGATTCCATCATGCAGTTCTCGCGCTAAATGCTTTTTCTCATCTTCTTGGAACATCACGGTTTTATGTGCCAATTCTTTCAGGTTCTTATCAGCGAGGCGATGCTCGTGCAGATTGATCGCCAAAGTGAGAACAATGATTACAGCAACGGTCACCGCTAAGATCACGACGACTGAGAAAAATGTCGTTTCGATATTTTTGTTCACTGCCGCGCGCATATTGGCGACTTCTCGGCTTACATCCTCAATATACAGCCCAGTACCTATCATCCATTCCCACTTATCGAGCCATGCAGCGTAACTAAGCTTAGGGACGACTTCACCCGTAGATGGCTTTTGCCATAGGTACTGATGAAATCCTCCACCTGATTGCGCTTGATACAATAAAGCTTCGATTAAGCGATCGCCATTTTCGTCTTCAAGATAGAGTAAGTTTTCCCCGACAAGCTCCGGAAGAACTGGGTGTACAAGGTTGGTACCATATTTATCATAAGCAAAAAAATAGCCGTCCGACCCATAACTCAAACGATTTAAAATCGCTTTCACACGCGTTTTGGCAACACTCTCTTCTAAAGTCGGATCGTTGTAGATGTAAGAAATGGAGTCAAAAGCGACGTCGACCGTATCTTTCAGCGCCGCTTCTTTTGATTGGATCAGGTTTTGATGAAAGATCTCCACCTCCCTTTTGCCAAGGGTCTTAGTTTGATAGATAGAGATCCAGCTGATACTCGCTGACACCAATACCACGGGTATCAGTGTCAGCAGAATTAACTTTGCTTTGAGAGGCATCCCTTCCCTCCATGAAACGCTGCCTTTACAGCTTACTATCTTAGCAGTACAAACGAATCGATTGTGTCTGCATAGACATAATTAACAGCTTAACAACTTGTCTCAAAAGGTAAAAACTCTCAGTTCACAAAATCTCTTTATTATCGAGTGATTAACTCATACCGTAAAAACCTGGGAAAAACAGCAAAGACGCCAACACAACAATCTGAATCGCGATGAATGGCATCACACCTTTGTAGATATCTCGCGTAGTAACCCCTGCTGGAGCGACACCTTTTAGATAGAACAAACTAAAGCCAAATGGCGGTGTGAGGAACGACGTCTGCAAGTTCATCGCAATAAGAATCGCAAACCACGTCATATTAATGCCCATCAATTCAGCGACTGGCGCAATAATTGGCACGATGATAAAACAGATTTCAACGAAGTCGATAAAGAAACCTAAAATCAGAATCACCACCATGGTAATAATAAGGAATCCCCACTTTTCACCCGGCAGTTCTAACATCCACTCTTCAACTAAATAATCACCACCGGTGTAGGTAAATGCCATTGAGAAGGCGGTCGCACCAAGTAAGATCGCAAAGACCATTGCGGTTACCTTAACTGTCTCTTTTGATGCATCATAAATCATCGACCAACTAAACTGTTTATACAATAGCGATAAAATAATCGCACCTGCACCGCCCAGTGCCGCTGACTCTGTTGGTGTTGCAATCCCTGCAAAGATGGAGCCCAATACCACGATGATCAATGCTAAAGGTGGCAATACAGCTTTCAGTGCGGTGAGCACTTCTTGTTTACGACTGATCGACTCATCACGCTCTATCGCCTGTGCGGCTTGAGGGTTCAACTTCGCGTAGATGAGAATGTAGATCACATAGGCGCCAACAAGTGTAATACCGGGCCAGATCGCAGCTTGAAATAGGTCCCCTACCGGTACGCCAAGTACATCACCCAACAAGATCAACACGATAGAAGGTGGGATAATTTGGCCCAACGTGCCAGACGCACAAATAGTCCCACACGCTAAACCTTTGTCGTAATTGTACTTGAGCATCACAGGAAGAGATATTAAGCCCATCGCAACAACTGATGCGCCTACCACACCCGTTGAAGCTGCAAGCAATGCGCCAACTAACACGGTAGAAATAGCGATACCACCGCGAACGCCACCGAACAAACGCCCCATTGATTCTAGTAGCTGTTCAGCAAGCTTCGTTTTCTGTAGCACTAGCCCCATAAAAACGAACAGCGGTACGGCCATTAGCACCGTATTTTCCATAATGGACTGAATTCGATATGGCATAAAAGCAAACATCTCGATGCCTTCAGCCCAAACACCAAAAATCAGCGCGATACCACCAAAAGTAAAGGCAACGGGAAATCCCAATAGAAGCGCAAAGAGCGCAACAAAAAACATCACTATACCGATCATAATGACTTCCTTTTACGACTTACCGTTATTACCGGCATAGATGAGATGAGGGTTGACAATTTTGTTGATTGAATGAAGTAACAATCCAATACCACTCACCGCCATAAAGAAAAATGACAGCGGAATCATCGCTTTGATAATCCAACGATATGGTAAGCCACCTGGGTCACCAGACGTCTCGCCTAACGCGTAACTCTCCTTGGCGAAATCAATACCAAACCAAGCTACCAGTAGGCAAAAAGGGAATAAGAAAAATAGTGTGCCTATGATGTCGATGATGGATTGTGCTTTGTAAGATAAGCGTTCATAAAAAATGTCGACGCGGACATGGCCACCGGACTTAATTGCGTAAGGCACACCAAGCAAGAACACGGCAGAGAATAGATGCCATTCCATTTCTTGGAATGCGATAGACACATCATTAAACACGTAACGCATGACAACGTCGTACACAACGTTTGCTAACAACAAAATAAACAGGATGCTGGATAACCATCCGAGAAAATCGCTAAAGCGGTTAAATAATCGCTCAATATAAATAAGACTTCTCATTCCGAACTCCGTGGAACGTTTAGATGCGCTCCGCTATGGTGCGGAGCATTCATTATGAAGTTTTCTTGGGCTTCGATAGCAGGCTAAACCTCTCGGCATCGCCTGCTTCATAACGTTATTGTTGAGCTTGACTGTTTAAGTACGCTCGGTGCGAAATATCTGACCATGGTCGAACTTGATTCATATAGTTCGCTTGCGACTCTTGAATCTCTTTCGCCAAAGCATCTTTTTCTGCATGTTCTTTCAACAAACGATCGTTTGCTTCTCTCAACGCAGCTACTACTTCAGGTGGGAAATCTTTTACTTCAACATTTGGGTATTCAGACTTAATAGATGCCCAGTTTTTGCCGCTTTCGTGTTTCGATTGCGTGTACATATCGTAAGCGGCCGTTTTCATGGCTACTTGCAAAATCGCTTTTAGATCATCAGGTAGACGGTTCCAGGTGCGCTTGTTAACGAGGAACTGAAGCTCAGTCGCTGGCTCATGCCAACCTGTGTAGTAGTAAGGCGCGATTTTGTGGAAGCCCATACGTAGATCCAGCGATGGACCAACCCATTCCAAGGCATCAATTGTGCGACGCTCTAGAGAAGTATATAGCTCACCAGGGGCGATATTCGTTGGCTTGGCACCTAACTCAGCCAAAATCTCACCAGCAAACCCTGGGATACGCATTTTCAAACCCTGTAAGTCCTCGACGGACTTGATCTCTTTTTGGAACCACCCGCCCATCTGAGTATCGGTATTACCGCCAGGGAAAGACATCAAGTTATGTGGAGAGTACACTTTTTCCATCAGCTCCATACCACCGCCGTAGTAAAACCATGCATACTGCTCAGTTGGCAACATACCGAAGGGCATAGAAGTGAAGTAAAGTGTGTTTGGAACCTTACCCTTCCAGTAATAAGACGCTGAGTGGCCCATGTCATACTGACCCGACTTAACCATATCAAACACCCCAAAAGGCGCTTTATGCTTGTTTGCGGAATCAATGCGGATTTGCAAACGTCCGTTGGACATCTCTTCCGCCATTTTGGCCATGTTTTTTGTGGTATCACCAAAAATTGGGAAATTAGGCCCCCAAGTTTCAGCAAGCTTTAAACGATAGACTTTTTCAGCAGCGTTTACAGAAGTCGCTGCGAGTGCCATCGCGGCAGCGACAGCGGTTGTTTTGAGCACTCGTTTTAAAGATTTTTGGATTAGACTCATCGTTCACGTCCTTTATCACCAAGGTTATTGTTGTCATCCATTTCATTAGGATTGGCTGTATTCGGTATAAAAGATGTAACAATGTTGTCTAATGCGAAATGGGCATGAACACGGAAGCGAGTGATTCATCAATAAGGCATTAGCCTAAGGTATTACGTACAAGTACGTAGGAAAACCGTCATGACAAAAGACTAATAATAGCAAAATCAATAAATTATATTTTTATCTATGAATAAAAATAAAAGACAATACTTACGTATTTTTCTGCCAAAAAATTTACATAGTATTTAAGAAAATGTGACAAACCACTTATTGGTAGTGTTAAAGTCAGTACTTAATGCATTATTTCCAATACCAAGATAAAAAAATACCTCGGCATCGGCCGAGGTATTCAATCCAGAACGGTAGCGGTAATTAAACTGCTTTGTAGATAACTTTGTTACCTGCTAACTGCTCTTTTTGAACTAGGTTTTCTTCAAGAAGCTTCTTTAGTGCGCCAGTAGCCCATGATGCCGCTTTAGTATCTTCTTGACCTGCAGCTAGACCGATGCCTTTAGGGTTAATACCTTCAGCATTCGCCATAACGATGTCTAATACTTGTTGTTGCTTAGGAGTAAGGGCAACATCAACTGTTTTCACTGCAGCTACTTTTTTATCAGCTACTACTTTCTCCGCAACAGCTTTTTCAGCAACAGAAGGTGCTACTGCTTTTTCCGCAACAGGCTTCACTGCTTTAGGTGCTGCAGCTAAGTTTGCTACTGTCGCTTTAATGCGTTTTTGCAGTTTCATCTGCACTTTACGCTTATGAGCAAGTCTCATTGAATATTTCTCCAGTTCACTGCATCTCAGCAGGGATGAAAATTTGAAGCGCGTTTTATACCAAAATTCACAAGCAATTTGTAGGTTTTAGCGGCGAAACGCGATGAAAAATGCGCTCAAAGCATAGAACGTCTACTATTTAATCAGATATTTTATGAACGGATTTATTGAATACTGGGTATAAAAACAGAGGTTTGTTTTATTTTAAATGCAAGTCAATGCATATAAAGCTGCCCACTCATTTTTGAACAAGTATTCGATGAGGTTATAAGCATGGAAACGCTGCACCTAACAAATTCACATTTCAAACCCGACTCCCCTATCAACAGAATACTTTTGTTGCTCGTTGCACTCATCACTTTGTTTTTGGTTGCCATTTCTCCGGGATGGAAGCAAGCCATGCTGTCGGTCATTTTGATGTCTGCAATCGTTGGTTTCGCCATCTTGATGATTAAGAAAAGCCAAGTCACTTTTACGCTGACAGCTTCTCACTTTCAGCAACACCTTTTTAAAGGAGGTTGGGTCGTCCGATGGCGAAATATTGAGTCAATCGGTATTTGTAGCTACCAACAGGAAGGGTGGCACCAACCGCTACCTTGGATCGGTATTCGTCTAAAACACTACTCACCCTACTTAAATTCAATCTGCCCTCGTATAGCGACAGAAATTCTCCTCAGCCAGCGAGCACTGCTTTACTTAGGCGCGAAACAAAATCAGTGTGAAGATAAGTTTGAGGATATGGTGCTTGACCCTAAACCGTATATAAACAGAGATGGGATTGAGTACAAAGGTTTGTTAGCGATGCTCGCCAACCGGATGAAGTATCAGAGAGGCTTTTATGGCTACGATCTATTTATATCAGCAAGTGATCTAGATCGTGAGGCTGAGGATTTTGTGGGACTGACTCGGCGATACTTAGCTGCCGCCGAGCCAGAATAATGCTTAGTACACGCACTTTTAGTAAAGCGGCATCTCGTCAGCAACGAACGGGTTAGTTTTACGCTCGTGACCGAAAGTCGATTGAGGGCCGTGACCAGGGACAAACGTGACATCATTGCCTAAAGGCCACAATTTCTCTTTGATAGAACTAATCAACGTATTGAAATCACCTTGTGGAAAGTCAGTTCGACCAATGCTACCGTTAAACAAAACGTCACCCACAAACGCTAAACGCGCTTCTTCACTGTAAAGCACAACGTGACCAGGTGTATGACCAGGTGTGTGGAATACATTCAGCACTTGATTACCAAAAGTGACAGTGTCACCCTCATTTAGCCATTGGTGCGGTTCAAACGCTTCTGTCAGCGGGAAACCAAACATTTGGCTCTGACCTTCCAAACCTTGCAACCAGAAGTTATCTGCCTTGTGAGGGCCAACAATCTCTGTACCGCCAAGCAGTGCAGACAGCGGCTCCGTGCCACCTACGTGGTCCAAGTGACCGTGTGTTAGCACTAGGTTTACCACGTCAACACCCAGCTCTTTGATAAGCATAACGAGCTGCTTTTCATCGCCGCCTGGGTCAACCACAATACCTTTCATGGTTTCGTCACACCAGACAATAGAACAGTTTTGAGAGAAAGATGTTACTGGAACAACTTGGTATTTCAGAGCCATAGATAACCTATACCGAATAAATTTGCGTGAAAACTGCCGCAACTATGACACTAAGGCCTAGCGACTTCAAGCTTTGAACTGTGGGTAATCGACGACGTTCTGAGACTAGAAACCTTGTCTCAACTAGCACTACCAGGAACGAACAGCTCCCGTATCGATATGAACAAAGTTACTACCTGGATAATAACCCACGCCACCGGCTTTTAGGCTTAATGCAGCATCACGAACCGTTGAAAGCTTCACGCCGTCTAAACGAAAATCAATGGCCTTTCCTTCCATGTGCATGCTCTTTTTCGCTACACGAGAAGACCCGTTGCGCAGCGAGGCGTTAGTGGCAGGAGAACGGTAACCTGAAATGACGATCACCTCTGCTTCTGTACCAATTAACTTTTGAATTTGACTTATTTGATCGAACAAGCGTCTATCCATGGGATGAACCTCATTTCGTCGATGGTCTCGACAAAACTCATTCAGCCTTTGAAGTTCATCATTAATGTATCGTTTTCCATCGAAATAGCATGTTTCGAGGATCTCTCCAGTATTAAGATTGTTCATCGTCAGTGCACGTGGCTCGTCAGGGAGTGAAGCCCAAGAAAATGATGGCAGGGCAGACGCCAACACCACACCACCAGCGGTCACTTTAAGGAAATCTCGGCGGGAAAAGTTACGACTTACCATTTCAAAATACAGTGCTCAACAACTAGACAAGTCGTGGACATTAACCAAACACATTTGTCACGTCAAATGCATAAAACGCTCCATCTTGATTTTCAGATGCAGTAATTATTGCTTAATTATTGAACGAAAAGAGAATTCTTCGTTTTGTAAATTTTCCTTAAAGATTTCAACTGCGGTGATCGTACTTATAGATATCATCACGGTAGTAAAGCGTTCCCTCTTCCAACCATGCTGTTTGATAAATGATGTGTACTTGAATGCGCTCTCCCAAAGGAACTGACGTGTTAGACCGACGAGAACTTTCTCGCTTTTTCGCTAAACGTTCTTCCAACCCCTGAGTTTTGAACAGAAGTTCTGCTAACTGGTCTGCATGTTCTACACGAACACATCCTGAGCTGAATGCGCGTCTGTCCTGTTCAAACAAGTTCTTACTTGGCGTGTCATGCAAATAAATAGCTTGTGGGTTAGGCATATTGAACTTGTACAATCCCAGTGCATTTTGTAAGCCCGACGCCTGTCGCATACGATAAGGAAATGTTCTCGGATTCACTGTTGCCCAATTGATGGTTGTAGGGTCAATAATTTCGTTCGAAGTCCAAGACCGAATGATTTGAATGTTATGGTTAATCAAATACATCGGATTACGTTTTACTTTAGGAATAATGTCTTTAACCATGATAGTCCAAGGCACGTTCCAAGTTGGGTTGAGAATAACTGAATCCAGTGCTACCGACATGATGGGCGTTTTTCTTGATGCTCTCCCTACCACGACTTTAGACTCAAACAAGGGTTGACCGTCATGCCAATACGTGACTTCGTATCCAGGCACGTTAACAAAGACAACATTATCCCTTTCTTTCGACCAAATTCTTGAACGCTCAGAATTCAACGCCAACAGATGCAATCGCTCTTGAGGAGAAAAGTTGATCCATCGAATGGTATTCGGGCCGATAACGCCATCTTCTTTCAAACCATGAATACGCTGGAACTCTTTTATCGCAAGCTCTAATTGTTCGTCATATTCTTCAGTGACTAAATCCAAGTAAGAAACATCTACGCCTACGATCTCCATTCGCTCAATCAACAGGGGTCTGTTTTCTAATGTATCGCCAACACGTGCTAGCCCAGTTTGTTGATAGGCCGGATATTGGTACTGAGAATGTTCCGATAGCGAAGAATAGGCGGAGTAGAAAGCATCATCTGTTTGTAGTGGAGACCGGAGACTTGCCAAAAACTGACCAAGTTTGCCAACCGTAATCTCATTACTCAGAACCGATAAAGTATCGATGCTAGGAGCGGGTAACGTAACATGGGCTTTGTCTGTAAATAGCCAATTAACCCCTTCTTCGGGGAGTTGCTCAAGATAACTAAGGTACATCAAGAGTGAATCTGTCATCACTAAATCGAAGTCGAGATTATCTCCCTGCCACCTTACTTGGTTTATCCGGTGAAGTTGATTTTCGAATTCGTCGGTGACATCCGCAAGTGCAACCAGGTTTACTTGAAAAAGAAACTGCTCAATATCACTTTCATTTTCCCAGTTCAAACGGTAATTGGTGCTTTGATACAGTTGATCAATCACCTCTGGATAATGGATCATTTTTTCTACAGACAGCTTTTGTACCGCTCCCTCTTGCTCGACTTGCGCTGAAGCTTCGAGAGAAACGACGGTGGAAAAGCTGCAAAACGGCACCAGAAGTGCCGTCATGATTAAAACCCTAGCAAACACTGAAATGATCCTTGCGCTACTTGCCATAATAAAAAGTATGGCAAATATCTCACAGCTTGCAGGTTTAAAATTAAGAATCTGATGCCGAAAACGACAACAAAACTCTCTATAAGTAATTACTCAATGATCTTTCTAGATAATTCTCGACCAATGGTTATCCCATTGCACACCGCTTGCGAAGGTATTTTTTGACTCTTCAGGCCTTTGCTCTACCACTTTTCCCGCTCCAGAACTGACTCGGAATTCATCACCGTAGATCACAACACCAGAGGCGTCTGGTAACGCACTTAACTCGACCAATTTGCCCGTAGATTTAGACCATATACCATAACAACTGCCCGGAGGCGAAGTGGCTAAGATCCATTCATCGGTTGCTGCAATACTCGCAACGTAGTGATTGAAACGCGCCCACTCTTCAGGCTCAGCTTGAAGATCTTGCATTTCACCACCACGCGTGTGCATGGCGAGCAAGGCTGGATACTCGTCCGGCTCACCACGATATTGCTGACCACAAAGCACGGTTTCCGCACCATCATGGGCTAAGTGGCGAATACTCAACTTATGATCCGGTAAAGACACTTGATCCAACAGCTCACCTTCTTGTGAAAGGTAACTCAGGCTGGGTCTCATGCTATCAAGATTGAGAGGTTCACGGCCGTTGGTGTGTACGCCACCGACGCCAATCGCTAATGCGCCATCAGGCATCATGATCACTTCATGAGGGCCAAGGCCAAAACCCGTTAACTCATCAATCTTTTGATATTGCTTCTGCACATCATAAACACCAATGATCCCGCGGCTTGTCCCCCTCTCCCCTTCTGTGGCAAATAGCAACGTGCCATCATGGGAGTAAACACCATGTCCATAAAAATGACGATTTGGCGTTGCTAGTTGCAGTTTGATCATCTGCTCTGAGCGATAATCAAACACCATGAAGAAAGTACCAGGTCGACGACCAAAAACTACGGCGTGGCCTTGTTGGTTGGTTGCCACACCGTGACCACGCTCAGGAATCGGCAATGAAGATAGCGGCATACCATGCTCATCCGCCACCACCGCTGCATATTTATCTCGGCCAATGATAGAGCAGCCGATCAACGCAGGCTCACGTGAGCTTGTTGAAGCACAACCAAATGGCATCATAGGTATAGCCGCCCCGAATAGAGCGGCTTTCAGCAAAGTTCGGCGGGTTTGATCAGTCACCATCGGTTGCATTAAATCCTATAACTACGCCAAGCTCGATCGCCACTTCTTCGTGAATCAGGTACTTCAATTGCTCTAGCTTATTGTATTGAGAGAGCACCATGCGATAGCCTTCTTTTGTTTGTAGTGCAGCAAACAAGCTCTTATCTTCTGGCCAAGTTTCTAACGCCATTTCAAACTGATGAACAACACGGTCTGCGAGATCTGCATGGCCTTGCTCTCTTAATAACGCATCTAAACCATTTCCGTTAGCAAAGTACAACGCTTCCATCCCTTGAAGGTTGGCTTTTAGGTTTGAAAGCGAAGTTTCTGAACGCCATGACTCTGAGAAATACGGGCGAGGCTTACCAATCTTCGCTAGCGGTCGGCTCAACTTCTTCATGCTGTATTCAAGCTGATTCGAGAGCAGTGAAATGTACTCAGACTCCCATTCTGTCATCTCTAGCGATTTCCAAGGGTTCTCTGCCCAAGAATCCGCGATGATCTGCGCTTTGTTATCGAGGTTTTCTGCAATCGCTACGCCTGTCACACAAGTATTGCTGTTGCTAGATAAGGTCGACGCTTTATCGTAAAGCAGCCATTCCAGAGCCCCTAAACCTTGCACGGTGACACTTTGGGTGGAGATATCTTCTGCACTCCAAGCTTGGTCAGATTTCGTCAATATAGACATTTTACGACCAGTAGTGTTCTTTTTATCTGGCCAAAACTGAACATTCCAGCTTTGCTCCAATGCCGTAGCAGGGCCACGTTCTTGACCTTGTAATGCCATCCACGCAAGCATAGTTTGATGCCACTGCTGTTTTACTTGTGCATCATCTTTCGACTCTGATGCGCAGTAATCCGCGAAGCGCTGTTCAAGTTCTGTGGTTTGCGCTAAAAACGTCTGAGCTGATTGAAACTCGACCTCGTACACGCTTTGAGAAATATGACTTGTACTCTCAGGCTTGGCAGAGCTCGAACCGATGGTCGATTGGCAACCAACCAAACTTAACGTTGCGGCAATCGCACTCACTAATAGTGTTTTTTTCATGGTTGCTTCCTTATAGAGAATTCAGAAACGCAATCAATGCGTCACGTTCTTTTTTGTTCAGTGCTAAGACGTTTTGTTTCGCCGTTTCAGCTTCGCCGCCGTGCCACAACACCGCTTCCATCAGGTTACGAGCGCGGCCATCATGTAGAAAGTACGTGTGTCCGTTTACTTCTTCGGTATAACCAATACCCCACAACGGTGCCGTTCGCCATTCACGGCCGTTTGCTAAGTATTCCGGACGGTTATCGGCTAAGCCTTCACCCATGTCATGCAAAAGCATGTCGGTGTATGGGTGGATAAGCTGCTCAGAAAGCGCTGGTAACTCTGGTCGTTTCGCCGTTTTAACACTGGTCTTGTGGCAGCTTTCACAGCCAGACGCAGCAAAGATTTGCTGACCAAGTTTCACGTTAGGGCCATTGACATTACGGCGAATAGGTACAGCTAAGTGCTGGCTGTAAAACTCTACGAAGTCGAGAATATTTTCACTCACTTCTGGTTTGCCGCCATTTGGCATGTCGTCACAAATGCTTTGTTTCGAGGTACAGTTTTCATTTGGGAATAAATGGCTCGTCAGACCGACATCACCATTGAATGCTGCTGCATTTTGCTGCATTAACGTCGGTTGTCCTGCTTTCCAGCCAAAACGACCAATCGAGAAATTGTCCTTCTCAATATCCCACACCTTATTGACTTTGCCTGAGATACCGTCTTTGTCGGCATCTTGTTCATCAGCCCAAGCAAGTAGCGTTTCGTCGGGAATACTCTCTAACAAACCAAGGCCGATCATTGGCGGTGCCACGCGTGCTGAGAACTCGGTATCAGGGTGCATATCGCCGTAACCCAGATCGGTAATGTTCAAATGAGGTTTTCTTAGCGTCACCGTCGTACCGTCTTTAAATTTCACTGGGACATCGGTGTAAGTGATTTCGATTTTGCCTTCTGGCGTTTGATCTTGCAGGGCGAAATCTTGAAGCTGGCCACCATAAGTCGGCTCAGGTATGCCGCCATCTTTGATGTAAGCTTTCTTTTGTTCTGGCGTCATCGCAGGAATGCTTAAGCGCACTAACATAGACACGGCATGTAAATCATCTTTCTCTGGCGGATGACCACGACCGTCTTTGATGTGGCAGTTCTGACAACCATTGGTATTAAAAAGCGGGCCTAGGCCGTCACGAGCGTCTGTTGACGCTGGCGCTTGTACCCAAGGGTTGCGGAAAAAGCTGTTACCGACGCTAAAATCGAGGCGTTTGCTCATTGGCAAGTTAGCAGCAGGAAGAGAATAGGCATTCGCGCCGTCTTTTTTAACACTGGTTTTGCCACCGGACTTAACATCGTAAGCCATGGCAGAAGAAGAAAGGATCGCGGCTAGCGCAGAAATCAGGTATGGCTTCATATCATTGCTCTACATAGACAACAAGGGTGATAACAACGAGCTCAAACGTCAAAAGGGCTCACAAAGAGCCCTTATTTATTATGGTTTTCTTATTAAAACTCGTGGTCAGCAGTATCAGGGCTTAGGCTGTCGATGCCGACAATGTTTGCCGCTCGCTCAATCGCGCCAGTTTGCGCTACCAACGACATGATGGTGTCGTTTACTAGCGCGTTGCCTTGTGCGTTACCCGCCGCAATAAGTTGGTCAAAGTGCTGGTTGTTCTTCTCTGCAGAAGTCACTAGCTCACCAACTTGGCTACGTGTTGTATCAAACTGTTTTTGAATTTCGGTCGCCGCTTTCTTATCTTTTTGAGCAACAAGATCAGCAATACTTGGACCAGATAGCTCTTTGCCGTTTACACCTTTGTATGTACCTGTGTAAACGTTGTAGATGCCTTGCTCATTGTAGTAGTGAGAATTATGCGTGTTGTCTGAGAAACAATCGTGCTCGTCTTCAGTTGAGTTCGCTTCTAGTGCCACTTTCATGCGCTCACCCGCTAGCTCACCTAGAGAAAGAGAACCCATGCCGAATAGCATCTTACGTAGACCATTGTCCGCTGAGTCGTTCAGTAGCTCTTCACGGTAGTTACCTTTTACTTCAGCAGACCACTGCTTTTCCATCCACTCAAGGTCTTGAACCAGTAGATCAGCGGCTGCTTTTAGGTACTCTCCACGACGCTCACAATGGCCATTCGTACACTCAGAACCCACAACGAAATCAGTGTAAGCACGTTGACCTGCACCCGCGTTAGTGCCGTTTAGGTCTTGACCCCAAAGCAAGAATTCAATCGCGTGGTAACCTGATGCAACGTTTGCCTCAGAACCGCCTACTTCGTTTAGATCCGCTAGCAATTCTGGAGTGATTTTTGAAACGTCCAGTTTAGAAGCACCGATCTGTAGGCTAGTGTTCGCGATGATGTTGGCAGCAGCGCCCTCGTTACCCAATTCGTATTGGTAATCAGCCGCTACGTAGTCGATCAGACCTTCATCAAGTGGCCACGCGTTTAACTGACCCTCCCAATCGTCAACAATCGCGTTACCAAAACGGAAAACTTCAGACTGTTGGTAAGGCACGCGAGAATCTAGCCAAGCTTGTTTTACTTCTTCAAGCTTTTTCGCTGATGGTGATTTTAGGAATTCGTCGATTTTTACATCCAGCGCTTTCGCTGTTGTTACTGAATCAGCAAACACAGCATGGGCAACGTCCGCGTAATGTTCGACTACTTGTTGTTTAGTTACTGTGGCAGCAACGGTAGAACCACTGGCAATGAGGAGTGATGCAGCAATAGATTGGACTAAAACTTTTTTTGCATTCATCTGAAGCATCCTTGTTGAGCTTTTCAATTATCGTATTGGTAGTGCTAATTATTCTTATTTGCACTTTAGTCTCGAGATAATACAAATTTACAATTTATTTGCAACTCCAGATACAAAAAAACCTCATAAAAATGAGGTTTTTCACAGACTTTATTGTCAGTTTTATCTTTAGGATTAAACCTTTAGGTCATGTTTTCCGTGAGAGACTTTTGCCTTCAGATAATTTTCGTTGCCATCTTTGATATGTGCAGAGGTATTGACAACCTCGCCAATTTCAATTCCGTACTCAGATAACTCACGAATTTTCTTAGGGTTGTTCGTCACGAGGCGGATCTTATTCACGCCTAAAGCTTCTAGCATTTGTGCTGCTTCTGTGAAATCACGCAGGTCATCATCAAAGCCCAAATGGTTGTTAGCTTCGTACGTGTTCATGCCCTGGCTTTGTAAGCGGTATGCATCGATCTTATTGTACAAACCAATACCACGACCTTCCTGACGGAGATACAAGATGATACCACCGGACTCGCCCATGCGATTGATCGTCTCTTCTAGTTGCTCACCACAGTCACAGCGTGAAGAGTGGAACACATCGCCTGTCAAACACTCAGAGTGCATACGAACTAAAGGCATGTCCTGAGTTTGGTCCGCTTGTTTAAAGATAATAGCAACATGCTCTTTGTCTGTCTTCAGACCATGGAAAGACAGAATTTCGGCATCAATGTTACTTTTTGCCCCGACTTTAAAATCTACTCTGGCACGTACTTCCGCCATATCTATACTCACTCGATTTATTGCTTGATGCGCTTGATGCGTTTTCGTTATTGCATTCATGGGATTTACTCGTTGCTCTTCAACTATGGGGACTGATACCGCATTTTGCAATATAGAGATCACAATTGAGGGCAGTTATCCACTCAAGACAGCAAAAGAGAAACACTCTCCAACTGAACAATTGTTATATTATAACAATTTAAAAAAACTACAATAAAAAACCCCAGACAAATTTTGTCTGGGGTTTCAAGAAGGTCGTTTGGTCTATCTTTTAATGGGTCTGACTGCGCTTCCAAACGGCGAGTTCAATCCAAACTGCTTCGAGTTCTTGGATTTCCTCGTCGGTCAACACGGCGAGCGTTGAAGTAACTTGAGGCAGGTTCGGTGATTGCAATGCACGAATCTGCGAATAGAAGTCTTTTTTAAGTTGTAATATAACTGAATCCACTGCGTGCACCTATTCGTTCTTTTATTACTTATCCAGCTCAAAATTTTTATTTTCTTTATACTGGAAACTTCATAAATTCGGAAAAATGATAACATTCTGCTTGTTAAGTGCACAATTTATTTTTAATAGTGGAATAACGGTCACATTAATTACGCTTCACCATTCGGATCGAATATAAGACAAAAAAGATCAAAAATAGCACAGGAAAGATCCACAACAGCGCCGTGGAATAATTTAATGGTGGTTGATACAGAACAATATTCCCATAACGAGCAACTAGATAGTCCTTTATTTCTTGATCTGAGCTGCCTTCATTGGCCATCGTATACACTTTCAACCTCAGGTCTTTAGCCGCTTGTGCATTAGACTCGACAAGGTTTTGGTTTTGACACTGCGGGCAGCGCAATGTCTTGGCTAACGAGGTTGCACGCTGTTGCACTTCAACAGAATGAAATTCAAACAGATCAACATTCTGTTCTATATCCGCACTTCTCGTGAAAGGAGAAAATAGTATAAATAGGATTAAAGTGAGGAGAAGATTATTAAATCGAAACATTCAAGTATCCTGAAAATATATCGTTCCATTTATCTGCCGTTAGCTCTCCACGATATTTGATCAATATACGACCATTTGGATCAATCAAGTAAGTTTCCGGCGTTCCGATAACACCTAGCTCCACAGCGAGCTTTCCATTAGGGTCACTAATTACTTCAATATATGGATTTCGTTTAGAGCTCAAATATTCACGAGCGGCTTGTTTTTGATCTCTATAATTCAGCCCAATAATAGGCACACCGAGTTCTGCTAACTGCAATAATTCTTCATGCTCTCGTTTGCATACTCCGCACCAAGATGCCCAAACATTCAATAATTTATATCCGTCGCTTTTGAACAACTGCTCAGAAACCATGTCATCAGAGATCAGAGAAGTAGAGCGAAAATTAGGTGTCTCTAAATTTCGTTGTGGGGACAATTCAACATGTGGTCGCTCAGACAAAGCCACCGCAGTTACTACAGCAAACACGGCAACAGCCACAAACAGACCTGCGAGTTTAAGCGTATTTCTCGATCGCATTGATAGCCTCTCTCCTTTTCTTTAGGCCGGTTAATAGCGCGCCAAACACAGCTAGTAGCCCGCCAGACCATATCCACCAAATACCTGCGCGGTACTGAACTTTAATCGCATAAGCATGAGTATCGACTTTGTCACCCAATGTCACGTAATAATCGCCATGCCATAGTGAACGAATCGCAGGCTCGGTCATATTCATCACTCGCACAGGGTAATGACGCTTTTGCGGGTTGAAATTGAGCATGCGGCCATCTTCCAAGTGCAAGGTGATCTGTCCTTGTTCAGCGGTGTAGTTTGGCCCCACCAGCCATTCGATACCATGATAATCGATAGTGATCCCCGCCCTTTGTTGAGAACTGCCGGGTTCGACACGTAAATTGTGTTCATATGAGTAGTGACTGTTGAATACAGCTCCACTCACCGCCAGCGCAAAACCGATATGTGCCATCACGATTGGCATGAGTTTGCGCTTATTGGAACAACGAAACAGCATAACGAGATGCGCCGCAATCACCCAAGTAGCCAACGTTATGGTTAGCAATACTTCGAAATGCAGTGCGTGCACTAAGAAGATAAACCCGATCCCAGAGACAAGAGATAACGCAATACTGATCGCAATATCAGCGCTTACACTCGGCACTGTGCCTTTTGTCCATTTCAGCAGCGGCATGAAAGCTAAGGAAATCAGAGCCAGTATGCTTAATGGGAAGATCAGACTATTAAAATAAGGTGCGCCAACTGAAATGTTTCCTAAACCGAGCAGTTGATAAACCATCGGATAAAAAGTGCCAAGAAAAACGATAGCAGTCGCAATAACCAGCAGCCCTTTGGCGATGTAAGCAGTGTAAGCTCGGCTCGCTAGAGATTGAAGTTTGAAGCGAGGGAGTTGTTCTCCTCGCAAAATCAGTACGCCAAAAGTGATGATGACAAGCAAGCTCAATACACCAAGCAGCACCAAACCTTTAGTTGGGTCCACCGCAAAAGCGTGCACTGAAGTCAGCACGCCAGAGCGCACCACGAATGTCCCTAAAATGCTTAGGCAGAACGTGGTAAACGCCAGTGCATAGGAGCTCCAAATTGCGCCTCTGATACGTGTTGCGACAACACCGCTGTGCAACAAAGCAGTACCCGTAAGCCAAGGCAGTAAAGAAGCGTTCTCCACAGGGTCCCAAAACCACCAGCCGCCCCACCCTAGCTCATTGTACGCCCACCATGATCCCACCAAGATACCTAATGTAAGCGTTCCCCATGCAAAAAACGCTGCGCTACGAGCGACCACATACCAATCGCTCATCGGTTGTTTACCCAATAGCGCCGCTAATGCAAAAGCTAATATTGCTGCGTAACCGACATAACCGAGATAAAGCAATGGTGGATGAATGATAAGCCCAACATCTTGCAGCATTGGATTTAGATCTCGCCCTTCCGACGCCAATACTTGGGCATATTCGAACGGGTTAGAGGTCATTAACGTGAACCAAGCAAATGTTGCAATAAGAACGTTCATGATTCCTAAACAGTCACAAGTATATTGGGCGTTGAGCGGTGACTTAAATGCAATAAACGACGCCCATAAACTCAGGGTGACGACCCAAAACAACATGGAGCCTTGGTGCCCACCCCAAGCGGCAGCAATTTTGAACGCCACGGGAAGTTGACTGTTGGAATGCGTAACAACATATTCCAACGCGAAGTTGTCTTGCACGAAGCAGACGATCAGAAGTGCTAAACAAATGATGGAAGCTAAGCTAATCATGTGGGACATCGCGACTTGATGCGGCAATGTCGCCTTCTTACCCAAAGCAAGACGTAGCCAATGCAGCAACGATGCACAAGTCGATGTTACAGCCACCAATATCAGTAAGAAGAACCCTAGCTCAGCTTCCATTTATCCCCCTTACACTACGGTCATTTGACCGGCATAGAGAATGAAAGTACGCAGCATAAGTACGCCAACCAAGCTCAACGTCGTGACCACAAAAACGTAACTGCCTTTGTGGCGCACTTCAGAAGGCGTCAACCAATTGAGAGTCAAAGGCGTTATCATGCCGATGAACACTACCCCACCCCAGAACCATTGAGCCCAGAATCCACTCGAAATAGCATTCCAAGCCGCGACTTCGTTCTGACCACCGCTGAAGATCAGTCCAGTAAAGAAAGTCACTAAGACAAACAGCTCAAACAATACTACTGGGCGTTCAAATCCGTGTACCCAAGACACACTTGGGCTGCTAGTCGACTCTTTAAACACCAAGATGCCGAACATCAAGCATGCTGCTGCGCCCGAGGACAAACTAGAGAACAGGAACAAGATTGGCAGTACTGGATTGTTTAGCATTGGGTAAGTCTTCAACGCAGACAATAGAAAGCCAGTGTACGCTGCAAGCACGATGGCTAAGAAGCCCAAGAACAATTCAATGGCGTTGTTGGCTTTCCCCGCCTTAATCAAAATGCCATCGGCAAAATCCAGCAGTTTGCTTGGTAACTTCCCTTCACAGAAGCTGATGATTTGATGGCGGAAGATAACGCCAATCCAAGCAAACAACACGATCATGTACACTTGGAACAAGATCACGCCCATCGACATCACAGACGTTGGGTTGTAGTAGATCATGATCTTCCAAAACTCTAAAGGCTTGGTTAAATGGAAAATCAAAATTACCAACCCAGCAATGATGCCAAATGGTGCGAGCCAAGCCATCGCTTTCATGATGCCGTTTTTTGCGGGATCACCTTCAATCACTTTGCGTTTTAAATAGATTGAAATCATCACCGCACCCGCTGACATCCCAGCAAGGAATAAGTAAATCGCGATGATCCAATCCCAGACTAACGAGTCAAAGTGGAATACACTTTCGAAGCCGTTCATGATGACACCTCCCCTTTGCTATGCGGAATTTTGTACAGTTTAGGTTGCGTACCTAAATGCGATTTATCGCGATAGACAACATGGCTTTCGATAGCTTTGCTCACCTCGCTAGTTGGGTCATTCAAATCACCAAAGATGAGTGCTTTTGTTGGGCAAGATTCCACGCAAGCTGGCTGCTTACCTTGCGCTAGGTTGGTATCACGGCAGAAGTTACATTTATCCGCAGAGTGATCGACTGGATTAAAGAAGCGCACTTGGTAAGGGCAAGCAGCAAGGCAATAACCACATCCGACACATTTCTCTTTGTGTACATCCACGATGCCGGTCGCTTCATCTTTGTATGCAGCGCCTGTTGGACAAACGTATACACATGGAGGGTTATCACAGTGTTGACAGGATTCGCGAGTAAACTGGTATTCCACATCTGGAAATTCGCCAATCGGTTCACTGCGATGAATTTTAAGTCGCGTTACGCCTTCAGGGACTTTATTTACTTCGCGACAAGCATCGGTACAAGCGGTACAGCCAATGCAGGCATTTTCATCATGAACCATACCCATGCGTTTCGCTTGTTCACGGTTGCTGGCATAAAGAGAGGAGCTAACAACGGAAGTGCCTGCAACGCCTGTAGTTAAAATCAACGCGCCGCTGCCGGCTAAAAAGTTTCTTCTCGAACATTTCATGCTATCTCTCCTCTTCTTTGGCAAGTTCAGGTTCGACGGCAAATTCAGGTTCGACGGCAAATTCAGAGTGACAATCCACACACTGCTTGATCAGTTGTTTTCTGTCGTACGACAACGCTTTGGTTTTCGCTGCGTGTACATCGTGGCAATTTGAACAAGTGAGGTTTTTGGCGTGCACATCGTGCGTCCAGTGGCTTTCTCTCAGTTGTGTCGGTGCATGGCAATCCACACATTGGCTGTTGGCTTTAAGAATCATACTTGGATCAAGGAACACTTTGTCGTGTACCTCTTTCGATTGCGCGGCAGAAAACTTAATTACATCAGGCGCGCCCTCACGATGGTCGGGACCAATGTTGCTATGGCAATTGGTGCAATTAAGTTGCTTCCCTTGGCTGAGTAGAGCTTGCGGGTCATGCGAAAGGTTCAGAGTCTCTTTTGCATCCTTATGACATTGCAGACACTTGTAGTCACGGTCACGGATCAACTCGACTTGATGACGCTCAGCTTGAGCACCTTCAATCGGCTCTGAAGAAGTCGCATGGGCGGCGATGGAGAAACCATAGATGGCAAAGACGAAGAGAAGTTTCAGCATTGTCTCTATGGTCAATTTTATATTGCCCATATTGTTCTTTCCTTAGCTCGATAATAATTGATAACTATTCTCAATTATTTATTTGAGCGACAATTAATTTCCTCTGAAGATATTTTTTAGATCTTCAAATGACATCAATTCTTATTTCGGAAAGCCACAACGCTAAACCTATATTTATAATACCTCTATTATTCATAAGGGGTAGAAACGCCTGCTCAAAAAGCGAACTAAATCACCCTATTTTTAAAAAGGTTAAAAACCCAAAGCATTGCAGAACAATGACTTAACAACTACCACTTTAGGGGTATATGAATTCAAACATGACTGAGATCACTGGTGTAAATTGATCTAAAACAAGACAAGATTCACTCACTATTTCATCTATCCAATTAAGCAATATTATTAATCGTAGATCTCCAGTTCTTATTTGGAATAGCTCCTCACAACGCTGCTAATAAAAACGAATATGGAGATAACACTGTGAGCATAAAACACTGGATGAGCGCACCTATTGCGGTTGCGACCTTATTCGCCAGCCAATTATTTTTGGTTGACGCTCCGTTAGCGGCAGAAGAGAAGGATTTTATCGATCCTCGTAACGATGTCTTTGAACAGAACCACCCTGATCAATACCATTCTTGGAAAGCAACATCCGAAAGTGAGCACATTGAAGATGCTCTAAGTGAAGACCCAAACATGGTTATCCTGTGGGCAGGTTATGGCTTCGCGAAAGACTACAACAAAGCGCGCGGTCACTTTTACGCACTTGATGATGTTCGCCAAACCTTACGTACCGGCGCACCAACCGACGAGAAGTCCGGGCCTATGCCGATGGCGTGCTGGAGCTGTAAAAGCCCAGACGTTGCTCGCGTGATTGATGAACGTGGTGAAGACGGTTATTTCGAAGGTAAATGGGCACGCTTAGGCTCAGAAATCGTCAACCCTATCGGTTGTTCCGATTGCCACAACACAGGCTCTGAAGCCTTCAAGAAAGGCGAACCTGCGCTAGCACTGACTCGCCCATACGTCGAGCGTGCTTTTGATACTATTGGTAAAAACTTTGATGAACAGTCTCGCCTAGATAAGCAAGCATCGGTCTGCGCTCAATGTCACGTTGAATACTACTTCACCGGCCCAACTAAAGCGGTTAAATTCCCATGGGATATGGGCACCACCGTTAATGACATGGAGAAATACTACGACGCGTTGAATTTCAAAGATTGGACGCATCCCGTATCTAAAGCGCCGATGCTAAAAGCACAACACCCGGGTTTCGAAACTTGGAGAGCGGGTATTCATGGTAAAAACAAAGTGGTGTGTGTGGACTGCCACATGCCTAAAGTGACCAAAGAAGACGGTACGGTGTACACAGACCACAAAGTGGGTAACCCATTTGATCGTTTTGAAGACACCTGTGCGCAATGCCATACCCAAACTAAAGAGCAGCTACAAGGCATCGTCTCGACTCGCAAAGCGCAAGTACTGAACATGAAGCTAACCGCCGAGAAGCAAATCGTAGCGGCACACTTTGAAGCAGGCGCAGCGTGGAAAGCAGGTGCAACAGAAGCAGAGATGGAATCTATCCTACAAGATATTCGCCATGCACAATGGCGTTGGGACTACGCGATTGCTTCTCACGGTGTCCACATGCATGCTCCTGAGATAGCACTTGAAGTACTAGGTACTGCAGTTGATCGCGCTGCTGACGCCCGTACCAAATTGGTTCGTTTACTGGCAACCAAAGGCATTACTGATCCTGTTCAAATTCCAGATATCTCGACCAAAGCGAAAGCACAACAAGCACTGGGCATGGATATGGAAAAGATGAACGCAGATAAGAAACACTTCCTAGAAACGGTGGCACCAGAATGGGATAAAGCAGCGGCTGAACGCGAAGCCACGTATTAGTCTAACTGGCAACGGTTAACTTATAGATACAACAAGGGGCGTACTGAACGCCCCTTTTCTTTCTTTATTATCTTTATCTCTTCATCCTGATTCTATCGAGAGACAAAAATCGAATGTACTAGCGACGAGGAAGCCTAGGTCTAGGTTGAATATTTGGACGTGCTTTAGGTATCTGCACATTTGGACGAGCAACTGGACGCTGGATCTTCGTTTCCGGTAATGCTTTTCTTTGTTGAACCTTTTCTTTTACCGCTTTGTCTTGTAAAGCCGCTGGCTCAATACGCTCCGGACGATTCTCCCACTTGGTTTGAATCTCTTGCTTTTGCTCGTCTGGCAGTGATTGCCAATGATCGTCGAGTTGGCGTTTCATGTTATCGATATTGGCGGACATATCATCGTCTTTCCAATCTTCGACTTTGTCTTTGATGGATTGCTGTTGGTCTTCATCTAAACCATTCCACCACTCTTCCAGTTTCTCTTTGTATTCATCGTCGTTATCGCAACAGCCCGGATAGTAATAAATCCAGTAGTCGTCATGATCGTACCACCACGGGTCGTAGTAACCCGATGAATAATAAACCGTAGAGGAAGAGCCAGAATGATCGGAAGAGCTACAACCCGCCAGCACAGAGCCGCACAGCAAAACCAATATGCTTAGTGCTTTATTTTTCATTCGTTGCCCACCTTTCCCTCTATTGCTTGTTAAATTGTACGCTTACAACAGCTCTTTTGCTTTGTTAATAGAGTTAATGATTTGCACCCTATCTAAATTTGGATCATCAGAATCTAATAATAGTACCCAGGCATCAATCGCTTCCTGAAATCGGAATGACAGAAAATGATCATTTGCGATCAAAGACAAAGCGGCTTCATTGTGCGGTTCTATCTGCAAAGCTTGCTCCAAAAGCAAGCTAACTTCTTGCGTCATTGATTGCTGGTGAATGTAGTACAAGGTCGTCGCTTTTGCGGCAAGTTGCGTGGCACTGACTGGCTCAGTCAGCTGGATCGCGTAATCAAAACAAATCAGCGCGCCATCAAATTCCCCCTCTAGCAGGTAGCCCTGCCCGAGTTGGAACCACAATTCAGCGTTGTTCGGATCTTCACGCAACTGGTCTTGAATCTCTTTCATGATGTCACGAGCAGTCATCATTCGTGACATTTCCGCTTGTATTGGTTTAGGCGGAGTTTGATGCAGCAATAAGAAACTGGCACTCGTCACGACAAGTACTAACAGGCAAAAGCCAAACCATTGAGCAGGTTTAACTTTTGATGCACTCAGTGATAAGAGTACGATAAACAGCCCCATCAGAGTGATGGCAGCGAAAAACCAAACAGACATAACACGTCCTGTAAACAAAGATAACGTCAGTGTACGCATTTCTTACTTTAAATGCGTTGATACAGATACAAAAAAGCCGAGCAACTAAGGCTCGGCTTTTCATATCAGGATAACGATGTAAGATTACTCTTCGTTACCTTCCTCTGCATCATCAGCAGCTGGAGCTTCTGAAGCGTCTTGCTGCGTATTTTCGTCTGTTGACTCTAACGCTTCTGCATCTTCATCAGCAGGCAGCTCTTCATCATCAACTTCTTCAATACGTTGCAAACCAACAACTGATTCATCTTCCGCAGTACGGATAAGCGTTACACCTTGTGTGTTACGACCAACCTGGCTAACTTCACCCACACGAGTACGTACTAACGTGCCAGCGTCGGTGATCATCATCATTTCATCACCTTCAACAACCTGGATAGCACCAACTACCGGGCCATTTCGCTCAGAAACTTTGATAGAAACTACACCTTGAGTGCCACGACCTTTTGTCGGGTACTCGCTAAGTGCTGTACGTTTACCATAACCGTTTTCTGTAACCGTTAGGATGTCGCCTTCGTGCGAAGGAACAATAAGTGATACAACTTGGTCATTTTCAGCCAGTTTCATACCACGAACACCAGAGGCGGTACGACCCATAGGACGAACACCTTTAAACTTGATCTCTGGCTGACCATTCTCATCAAGAACTGGTTTACCATTTTCATCAAGTACTGGAATCTCTTCTGCTTCTTTAAAGCGAACCACTTTACCCGCTTTAGAGAACAGCATGATTTCGTTTTCGCCGTTAGTGATATCCACACCGATTAACGAATCGTCTTCACGTAGGTTCACAGCGATTAGGCCGTTTGAACGTACGTTTGCAAACTGGTTCAACGGCGTTTTCTTAACCGTACCGTCACCTGTTGCCATGAAGATGAATTTGTCTTCAGAGAATTCATCAACACGCAGAATTGCGGTAATGCGCTCACCTTCTTCGAGTGGAAGGATGTTCACAATTGGCTTACCACGCGCAGTACGGCTCGCTAGAGGCAATTGGTAAACTTTCAGGCGGTATGTCTTACCACGAGTAGAGAAACACAAGATGTTATCGTGGGTATTCGCCACTAGAAGACGCTCGATATGGTCTTCATCTTTCATCTTAGTCGCACTCTTACCTTTACCACCACGGCGCTGTGACTCGTAGTCGCTCAGTACTTGGTACTTAACGTAACCACCGTGAGATAGAGTAACTACAACGTCTTCACGTGCGATCAGCTCTTCCATGTCAATATCATGGCTCGCAGCTGTGATTTCTGTACGACGAGCGTCACCAAAGCCGTCACGAACCGCTTCAAGTTCCTCACGGATAACTTCCATCAAACGCTCAGTGCTCGCAAGGATATGCATGAGTTCAGCGATTTCTTCTAGAAGTGTTTTGTATTCGCCAAGAATCTTCTCGTGTTCTAGACCTGTTAGTTTATGTAAACGTAGATCTAGGATAGCTTGTGCTTGTTGCTCAGTCAGGAAGTACTGACCATCACGAATACCGTATTCAGGCTCTAGCCATTCAGGGCGCGCAGCATCTGTACCAGCACGCTCTAGCATTGCTGAAACGTTGCCTAAATCCCAACCACGAGCGATAAGACCCGCTTTTGCTTCAGCCGGTGTAGGTGCCTTACGGATAAGCTCAATGATTTCATCAATGTTAGCAAGCGCTAGAGCTAAACCTTCAAGGATATGAGCACGTTCACGAGCTTTACGCAGTTCGAAGATAGTACGACGTGTCACAACTTCACGACGGTGATCAACGAAGCACTTCAACATATCTTTTAGGTTGAATAGCTGTGGCTGGCCATTGTTTAGAGCCACCATATTGATACCGAAAGTGGTTTGCAGCTGAGTCTGAGCGTAAAGATTGTTTAGAACTACTTCGCCCACAGCATCGCGCTTACACTCAATAACAATGCGCATACCGTCTTTATCTGACTCGTCGCGCAGTGCACTGATACCTTCTACTTTCTTATCTTTAACTAGCTCAGCGATCTTTTCGATCAAGCGAGCTTTGTTCACCTGGTAAGGAATTTCAGTGACGATAATGGTCTCTTTACCATTCTTCTCCACTTCGATGTCCGCTTTCGAACGCATGTAGATTTTGCCACGACCTGTTTTGTACGCGTCTACAATGCCTTTACGACCGCTGATAAGCGCCGCCGTTGGGAAATCAGGACCAGGAATGTAATCCATTAGTTCATCAATAGTGATTTCTTCATTATTGATGTATGCAAGACAGCCATCAATCACTTCGCCAAGGTTATGAGGCGGGATGTTGGTTGCCATACCTACTGCGATACCAGAAGCACCGTTAACCAATAGGTTTGGAATTTTAGTTGGAAGAACCGCTGGGATCTGCTCAGTACCGTCGTAGTTTGGTACGTAGTCTACGGTTTCTTTGTCTAGGTCAGCCAATAGTTCATGGGCAATTTTTGCCATTCGAACTTCGGTGTAACGCATTGCCGCAGCAGAGTCGCCATCGATCGAGCCAAAGTTACCTTGACCATCGACCAGCATGTAACGAAGCGAGAACGGCTGAGCCATACGTACGATTGTGTCGTACACAGCACTATCACCGTGTGGGTGATATTTACCGATTACGTCGCCGACAACACGGGCTGATTTTTTATATGGTTTGTTCCAATCGTTGCCTAGTACGTTCATCGCGAATAAAACGCGGCGGTGTACTGGTTTTAGGCCATCACGCACATCTGGAAGAGCACGACCCACGATGACTGACATCGCATAGTCTAGGTATGAACCTCTAAGCTCATCTTCAATGTTTACGGGCGTGATCTCTTTAGCTAAATCGCTCATAGAGCCATTATCCCTCTATTATCTGATCGTAATTACGATACGTGTAAGGTGCAAAAATATAACACACAATTCATCACTTCGGCATCACTTTCCCTCTCCTTTTATCAGGTTGTGAGCTTGGTTATGAATCAAATGTCGAGAATTTGCACACTCATCCCATATCTTTCTGATTAGTGGTTATATTTCGGTCAATATTGAGCAAAATCGGACTCTTTACGCGGAAAAGCGAGGTAAATTCCTTTAACCACACAACGCGAAAATACAGGTTTTAGAGTTATTGTCACTGGCACTAGTTCAAGGATGAACCAAAAACAATAGCTAGCGCTTTCAAAAATACAGGAACCTGTCGCTATTGTCGCGCCAGTGAACTCTGTCATTGTCCCTTAACTAAGCACATCGAGGTTGTTTGGGTATAAAACGTTGGAGTATACTGGCGCCCTCTAAAGGACTCAGATTGAATGCAATAAAACCAATTATGACTAAAGCACAAAACGTCGACCCAAGTGAAATTAAGAAATTCGAGGACATGGCTTCTCGATGGTGGGATTTAGAAGGCGAGTTTAAGCCGCTTCATCAAATTAACCCACTTCGTTTGAACTATGTACTTGAAAAAGCAAATGGCTTGTTTGGCAAGCGAACACTTGATGTCGGCTGTGGTGGTGGCATTCTTGCTGAAAGCATGGCAAAAGAAGGCGCTATTGTGACGGGGCTTGATATGGGTAAAGAACCATTAGAAGTCGCGCGACTACATGCATTAGAAACAGGCACTCAACTGACCTACATTCAGAGCACAATAGAAGACCACGCTATAGAAAACGCAGGAACTTACGATGTCGTGACTTGTATGGAGATGCTTGAACACGTTCCAGATCCTCTCTCCGTTATCCGCTCTTGTGCTGCGCTAGTCAAACCCGGTGGTCACGTGTTTTTCTCAACTTTGAACCGAAACATTAAGTCGTACTTATTTGCTATTGTCGGTGCTGAGAAGCTTCTTAAGATTGTTCCTGAAGGCACTCATGAGCACGATAAGTTTATCAAGCCAGCCGAAATGATGAAGATGATAGACCAAACTGACCTGACGGAAATGGGCATTACTGGGCTTCATTACAACCCTCTAAATGACAGCTACAAACTCGGTCGTAATGTAGATGTAAACTACATCGTTCATACTAAAAAATACTGAACGCTGTTGCGTTAAAAATGTGTTTTGTGATTGACATTTTTTAAAGAAAATGAATCGGAAGCGGTAGCACAAAGTTGCCGCTTTTTTTGTCTTTTTATGGCTAAAATTCGTGCTCTAGATTCCATTTTGACCAAGCCATTTTTCGTAGATAAAAACGGCCAAAGATCAAGGAAAATATTTTTGCATGCGGTTATTTCTAAACCGATCTCGAAACCGTACTTTTAACCATTCAAGTCTGCCCTTTTCTCATCGGTTAGTGTTCACTTACTGATTTTTTTCATTTTGTCAGTTATCCACAAGTCATCCCCGATCTGTACCTTGATAAATCAGTGTAATAGCACTATCTTGTAACCCGCAAACAAACGAACCCCTATATGTTGTGTTTAAGCGACAATATATAGATAGACTTTGATCACAAAGCCGCCGCAAGCTTTACTCATATTGCACATAAACAAACAAAAATACGGCTTTTATCAGTTTTCTTAGGGAAATAAAGCAGAATGAACCAACAACTTACCGTCACCAAGCGTGATGGCCGTAAAGAAAGTATCGATCTGGATAAAATCCACCGCGTTATCACTTGGGCTGCAGAAGGTCTAGATAATGTTTCGGTTTCTCAAGTAGAACTTCGCGCTCACATCCAGTTTTACGACGGCATCACAACGACAGATATTCACGAGACAATCATCAAGTCTGCGGCAGACCTGATCTCTGAAGAGACTCCGGATTACCAATACCTAGCTGCTCGCCTAGCGGTATTCCATCTGCGTAAAAAAGCGTATGGCCAATACGAGCCACCAACGCTTTATGATCACGTGTCTCGCCTCGTCGATATGGGTAAGTACGATCAACATATTCTAGAAGACTACACAAAAGCAGAACTCGACGAACTTGATGCGTACCTCGACCATAAACGCGACCTAAACTTCTCATACGCGGCAGTTAAGCAGCTAGAGGGTAAGTACTTCGTACAGAACCGTGTTACGGGCCAAATTTACGAAAGTGCTCAGTTCTTATACATCCTTGTAGCAGCGTGCTTATTTGCGAAATATCCAAAAGCGACACGTCTTGATTACATCAAACGTTTCTACGATGCGACATCGACATTTAAGATTTCTCTACCTACGCCAATTATGTCTGGCGTGCGTACCCCTACTCGCCAGTTCAGCTCATGTGTTCTGATCGAGTGTGGAGACAGTCTTGATTCTATTAACGCAACAGCAAGCTCAATTGTTCGTTATGTATCTCAGCGCGCTGGTATTGGTATCAACGCAGGTCGTATCCGTGCATTAGGCTCAGAGATTCGCGGTGGTGAAGCATTCCACACTGGTTGTATTCCGTTCTACAAGTACTTCCAAACAGCAGTAAAATGTTGTTCACAAGGTGGTGTACGTGGTGGCGCAGCTACTGTGTTCTACCCAATGTGGCACGGTGAAGCACGCTCACTAATGGTACTTAAGAACAACCGTGGTGTTGAAGAAAACCGTGTTCGTCACATGGACTACGGTGTTCAGTTAAACAAACTGATGTACCAACGTTTAGTTGAAGGCGGCAATATTACGCTATTCTCACCATCTGATGTACCTGGTCTGTACGACGCATTCTTCGAAAACCAAGAAGAGTTTGAGCGTCTATACGTGAAGTACGAGAACGATCCTTCAATCAAGAAAGAAACGGTTAAAGCGATTGAAATGTTCACTCTGCTAATGCAAGAGCGTGCATCAACGGGTCGTATCTACATCCAGAACGTGGACCACTGTAATACTCACAGCCCATTTGATTCTGAAGTCGCTCCAGTTCGTCAGTCGAACCTATGTTTAGAAATCGCACTGCCAACGAAACCATTAACTAACGTTGAAGATGACTCAGGCGAGATCGCACTGTGTACGCTTTCTGCATTCAACTTAGGTGCTATCAAGTCTCTAGATGATTTCGAAGAGCTATCCGATCTTGTTGTTCGTGCGTTAGATGCACTGCTTGATTACCAAGATTACCCTCTACCAGCGGCATACAAATCGACTATGAACCGTCGTACGCTAGGTGTTGGTGTGATTAACTTTGCTTACTACTTAGCGAAGAATGGCGTGAAATACTCTGACGGTAGCGCGAACGGCCTAACTCACCGTACGTTCGAAGCAATGCAGTACTACCTATTGAAAGCATCTGTAGCACTGGCGAAAGAACAAGGTAAGTGTCCTTCATTCGACGAGACGAACTACGCGAAAGGCTTACTGCCGATTGATACGTATAAGAAAGATATCGACCTAATTTGTGACGAAGCGCTGCATTACGACTGGGACAGCCTACGTAAAGAAATTATGGAGCACGGCCTACGTAACTCAACACTGACTGCGCTAATGCCTTCTGAGACTTCTTCTCAGATTTCAAACGCAACTAACGGTATTGAGCCACCACGTGGTTACGTTTCAGTAAAAGCTTCGAAAGACGGTATCCTGAAGCAAGTTGTACCAGAGTTCACAGAACTTAAAGACAGCTATGAACTGCTTTGGAATATCGGTTCGAACGACGGTTATCTACACCTTGTGGGTATTATGCAGAAGTTTGTTGACCAAGCTATCTCTGCTAATACTAACTACGACCCGTCACGTTACGAGACTGGCAAGGTTCCAATGAAGAAACTACTTCAAGACCTGCTAACAGCGTATAAGTTTGGTGTGAAAACGCTTTACTACCACAACACTCGTGATGGCGCGAAAGATGAACAGAAAGACGCTGTTCAACCACAAGATGACGATTGTGCTGGCGGCGGTTGTAAGATTTAGTCTTCCCGTACCTAGCGAACCCGTAAAGACAGACTATCGATAACCTCCCCCTTACGGGGAGGTTTAAAAGGAATTGAGGCATTATGGCTTACAGTACTTTTAACCAAAAAAAGAATGACCAATTGAAGGAACCAATGTTCCTAGGTCAATCAGTAAACGTTGCACGTTACGACCAACAAAAGTTTGAGATTTTCGAAAAACTTATCGAGAAACAACTTTCTTTCTTCTGGCGTCCAGAAGAAGTAGACGTATCTAGCGACCGTATCGATTACAACAAACTGCCAGATCACGAGAAGCACATCTTCATCTCTAACTTGAAGTACCAAACGCTTCTTGACTCTATTCAAGGTCGTAGCCCTAACGTGGCACTGCTGCCGCTTGTGTCTCTGCCAGAACTAGAGACTTGGATTGAGACTTGGTCTTTCTCTGAAACGATTCACTCTCGTTCTTACACACACATTATTCGTAACATCGTGAACGACCCTGCTGTAGTGTTTGATGATATCGTTGAGAACGAGCACATTCTGAAGCGTGCAAAAGACATCGCGCACTACTACGACGATTTGATTCAAGCGACGAATGATTACCATCGCTACGGTGAAGGTGAGCATGTCCTTAACGGTGAAACGGTTAAGGTTAGTCTGTACGATCTTAAGAAGAAGCTGTACATCTGTCTGATGTCTGTTAACGCATTAGAAGCAATTCGTTTTTACGTAAGTTTCGCATGTTCTTTCGCTTTCGCAGAACGCGAACTAATGGAAGGTAACGCGAAAATCATCAAGCTGATCGCTCGTGACGAAGCACTTCACTTAAACGGCACGCAGCACATGATCAACCTGCTACGTAACGGTCAAGATGACTTCACTTTCATGCAAATCGCAGAAGAGGCAAAACAGGACTGTTTTGACCTATTCAAAGAAGCGGCTGAGCAAGAAAAAGAGTGGGCAGAGTATCTATTCAAAGATGGCTCTATGATCGGTCTAAACAAAGACATCCTAAGCCAATACGTTGAATACATCACAAATATTCGTATGCAAGCGGTAGGTCTACCAGCAGCGTATCCAGAAGCAACAACCAACCCAATTCCATGGATTAACGCTTGGTTGTCTTCAGATAACGTTCAAGTTGCGCCTCAAGAAGCAGAAATCTCTTCTTACCTTGTGGGTCAAATTGACAATGAAGTTCGCGCAGATGACTTCGAAGGATTCGAGCTGTAATGGCAACACTCAAAATCAACAAACTGATCAGCATTGAATCCAACCCTTCCAATACGATTTTGGAAACAATGGAGCAAGCTGGCCTATTACCAGAATACAACTGCCGTGATGGGCACTGCGGCGCCTGTCGCTGCAAATTGGAGTCTGGTGAAGTGGAGTATGTTGGTTTTGCCATGGCTTACACACAAAGTGATGAAATATTACCTTGTATCTGTAAAGCAAAATCAGATTTGTCACTTAGCGGCGTTAACTACGCGATGAAAGAAAAGCAGCGCGCATAACGTTGACTCGACGGTATAAAATGCAAAAGCCAAGGTAATCACCTTGGCTTTTTTGTCTCTGTGTATTGTCTCTCAGACTACTGTATAGAGCTTTGGTTATAAAGCACTGCTCGGGAGGTGCATCTCTTTAACTTTCTCTAAAAATGCATAATGCGCAAACATCGGTTTACGTTCTAGGTAGCGACGCAACAAGTCTAGTGCTGCCGTGCTGATCACTTTAACTTGATCACTGCGCTGATACTTTTTCGAGAGTTTATATAACGCTCCCCACTCGCCTGACGGTGTCGATAAAGCGACGGAAAAAACGCCCTCTTCAATATGGCCAGTGACGAGTGATAAATCCGTCCCACACTTCTCTCGCGTAGCACCAGCCAGAGCAAACGTTTCTGCTAATGGATCTCCGCTGTTGGCCATCGCTTGAGTCAGGCTCGGTAGTATCCAACCATGCCCTAGTTGTTTTTCAGCGTTTTCATCACCGTTTAGCCAGTACGTTAAGTATCCTCCGCTACTTTTTTCGGAGGTCGACACTGTTAGTCCTTTATCGACCAACAACTGGCCGACATTTTCAACCATAGGTAAATCAATACTAACGGTATTACTCTCAAGGTGTTTATTAATTATCTGTACTAGTTTCAAACGCTGTTCAATCTGATCTGAAGGACCAAAAAGTTTCACTTCAATAAAAGGCAAGTAAGAGCGATACCCTAGCTCATAGTCTTGAGGAAGTTTTAGCTGATCTAGCTTATCTGAAATACCGGATTCAGATAGACCAAACGTGTAGATTCGACTACAACATGAACCTTGAACATCGGGAAACACTCTTCTCAGATCGGGAAGAATTTGCGTCTCTGCCATGAGCTTAAATTCACTTGGTACACCCGGTGTGAAATAAAAAATGGCATCATTAATCAGCATTTTGAAACCGCAAGCAGTGCCTATCGGGTTGTCCAATATCTCTGCCGTTTCTGGCAGCATTGCTTGCTTTAAATTACTGTCCGGCATAGGGATGCCACGTCGAGCATACAAACTTTCTAGATGCTGCAACCACTCTTTGAATAGCACCAGTTTACAATCGGCGGCTCTCGCGGCGGCGGCAGCACTCATGTCATCCGTTGTAGGGCCTAAACCACCATTAACAATAACCACATCGTTGTTAAAGCTGAGCATTAAAAACTCTTCAACCAAACTCGATAGGCTATCACCAACCGTAGAGCGCTTTGTTAAGCCAAATCCATGTTGATAAAACAGGCTAGACAACCATGCCGCATTAGTATCAACAATATCACCGTGGAGGACTTCCTCACCAGTACTAAGCATTGCTATTTTCACAACTGACTCCTTAACGTAAGCACAATCCTATTTTCGTTATAGCGCTTATTTTTCTTTTTATTTGGACAAATCTCGCCGAGGTTTGTTGGGACTAAATAAGGGTCAAGTGTTTAAATGATTGATGTTTTGAGGGATAATTACGAGCCCGAACATACACCATTAACTCGGAGACCTTTGTGTCAAAATCATCCATGTTCAAGACGACTCTAACAGGCCTTTGCTTGGCTTCGTCAGCGCTTGCGCACGCAAGTCGCTATGACCTAAACCGTCATACAGAGTTTTCTTACACACCTGATTGCTTGTCAGGTTACTGCGAAACGACGACTCTGTACACCTTCGAGGCTCAAAATCGCGGTGTTATGTATGAACAGAATAATGATGATTCGCTAAACCTTGACGCAGGGCTTCAGCCTAAACATCTCATCATCCCTCAAGATAAAGACTGGGATTATCTGATGGGTCAAACCTACACCATTCTAGGTCTCAGTATCGCGACCGTAGGCATGATGACTTTTCTTCCAGAAAGTATCACCAAATGGGACGAAGAAGACCGAGACATGAGTAAGTTGGGGCAAAAGTGGAAAGATAATGTCTCTGACGGCCCCGTTTGGGATCGCGATGAACATGTCCTCAACTACATCATGCACCCATATTTTGGCGGCGTTTACTACACGGCAGCACGTCACGCTGGCTATAATGAATTTCAGTCGTTTTTGTACTCCGCAACTATGTCGACGTTCTTTTGGGAGTATGGCGTGGAGGCGTTCGCAGAAGTACCATCTTGGCAGGATATTTTTATCACACCATTCTTTGGTGCTGTTGTTGGTGAAATGATGTTAACGGCTGAGCAAGACATTATTGCAAACGGCGGCGAAGTTATGGGTTCTGAAACCGCAGGTGATGTTTCGCTCTTCTTCTTAAACCCTGTTGGACATATTCATTATTGGGTAACTGATGCATGGGGCGGTAGTGCAGAACTACAATTCAATTCATCACCTTGGTTTGGAAACCAAGATGTTGCAAAATTCGCCATGGACGCAGGCGCAAACTACGACAGTCAATTTTATGGTGTCGAGTTAAAAGTAACCTTCTAATCCTAAGTTGATACTCGGTAAAAAGCAGCCTTACGATGGCTGCTTTTTTGTGCTCTGAACATTGTTTTAATTATTTGCATCACGAATTAGTGTTAAAAATTGACTTTCATCAAACATTACCCGCCCTTAGCACCTACACTAAATAAAAGGATTTATTCCAATAACTTAAGTAGCACGTTTATTCGTACTGCGTCCAAACCTTGATTCCAGGAGGGGACATTATGAACACCGTATTTATTGTTAATTTTGTCGGACAAGCGTCACCCGCCACGATTAAAGAGCTCGCTGCAATCACACACGAAAACGGCGGGAAATGGCTGATCAGCAAAGTAAACTTTATCGAAGACCAAGTTGCAGGTGTCATCAAAGTAGAGCTTCCAAGAGAAAATGCCGACATCGTTAAACAAGCGTTCTCTTCTTGTCAGACTCTTGTTGTTAGGTTCGTCGACTCTGAGCCTCACTCATATCGTGAAGACACTATCTTCCAACTTCGTTTAGATGCCAACGATAGAGCGGGTATTGTGAATGAAATTACTCACGTTCTCGATAATCAAGGTATCTCAATTTTAGATATGGATTGTCAGCGTGTATTCATTGCAGGAGGCGGAGGGGTAAGCTCTAGCTTATTCAGCGCTAAAATGGCGATAAAACTACCTAGCGAGCTAGAAATTGAAGACATAGCCAATGAGTTAGAATCTCTGAGTGAAGACACTCGTGTAATTGTAGAAAGCTAACTGCATACCTTTAACGCTTCCCCAATAAAAAGAGCAGCAATTCAGCTGCTCTTTGTCGTTCTAATACTCAATACGTTTTATATCACTGACCACTGAGACAGTGAACGTTTGAAATCAGAGTAGTCAAATTCATTCAGTTTTTGAATGTCACCATTCGAGCGTTCACAGTAGACCGACGGCATACGTAGACCGTTAAACCAGTTCAGTTTCACCATGGTGTAACCGGCACTATCTAGAATATGCAGACGCTGTCCTATCTCTAGAGGCTGTTCGAAGTTCGCCACGCAGAACTGGTCTCCAGCCAAACAAGAGCACGAGCCGATCACATACTCGTGTTCACCATTTTCAGATGCTTCAAGAATTGACGCTGGCTCATTGTAGATCAACGTATCTAAGCGGTGAGCTTCTGTGGCTGAATCGACAATCGCCGTCTTCTTTACGTTCTCAACGATATCAACCACAGTGACCACTAGGTCAGTCGTCTTGGTAATGATCGCTTCGCCCGGTTCTAGGTACATTTGCACGCCGTGTTTTTCAGCAAACGCTTTCAGCGCTAGGCCAAGCTTTTCGATGTCATAACCCGGCCATGTGAAGAACACGCCGCCGCCCATGCTTACCCAGTCCAGCTTATCTAGGTACTCGCCAAACTGAGCTGAAATAGCATCGAGTAAGCCGATAAACGCATCCACGTCTTTGTTCTCACAGTTCATGTGGAACATTACGCCATCAATACCATCAAAAATTTCCGGTTTGATGTGATCAGCCTGAACACCAAGACGAGAGAATTGACGCGCTGGGTTTGCTAAGTCTTGCCCTGCATAGCTCACACCTGGGTTTAGGCGCAAGCCAATCGATGCTTTGCCTTCGACAATATGACGATAAGCCGCTAGCTGTGACTGAGAGTTAAAGATCATCTTGTCACAGATGTCCGCCACATCGCGAACGTCATCTTCGCTGTAACCCACACTGTATGCGTGTGTCTCACCACCGAACGTTTCGTAGCCAAGCTTCACTTCAAACGGGCCAGAACTTGTTGTTCCGTCTAGGTAAGGCTTGATGATGTCGAATACACCCCATGTTGAGAAGCACTTCAGTGCTAATACAAGCTTCACACCAGAGATGTCTTTTAGCTGTTTTGCTTTCTCTAGGTTCTCAATCAGCTTGTCTTCATTGATCATGAAGTATGGCGTTTTTAGTTCGTTTTGTTGCATTTTGATACCTTACGTCTCTTCGCCTTAGCAAAGACACTATAAAATCGAACAAAGCCGACGCAAGTGCATCGGCTTAAACGTACAAATAAGAGTCGCTAAATTCTTACTTCAATTTATGGATAACAGGTTGTCCTGGCTCCAGTTCTTGAACATGCCAATCTAGACCAATAGATGGCATGGTTTCTAGGAATGGGTCTGGATCTAGCTGCTCCATGTTGAACACGCCTTTGTCTGCCCATTTGCCACGGAAGAACTGCAAAGCCGCAGTGATCGCTGGTACGCCAGTGGTGTATGAGATAGCTTGGTGTTCAACATCTTCGTATGCGACTTCGTGATCAGCGTTGTTGTAAATAAATACACTGCGCTCTTTACCATCTTTCTTACCTTGAACCCAAGTACCGATACACGTTAGGCCAGTGTAGCCTGGCGCGAGTGATGTTGGATCTGGTAGTAGTGCTTTTAGCACGTGCAAAGGTTGAACAACCGTACCGTCATGAAGCGTTAGTGGATCTGGGCTGAGTAGACCGATGTCGCGCATCACATTGAAGTAGTTTAGGTAACGGTCACCAAAGCCCATCCAGAATTCGATGCGTTTCGCCGGGATGAACTCTTGCATAGATCGAACTTCGTCATGCGCCATTGAGTACACTTTGTGAGAACCACAATTCGGGAATTCAAACTCAAGCATACGTGAGTGACAAGGTACTTGTTTCCACTCGCCGCTTTCCCAGTAGAACGAATCGCCTTGAATCTCAAGCATGTTCGTTTCTGGATCAAAGTTAGTTGCGAACTTCTTACCGTGGTCGCCTGCGTTTACATCCATTACGTCGATAGTATCGATTTCATCGAACAGATGCTTCACTGCGTATGCGGCAAACACCGATACTACGCCCGGATCGAAACCAGCACCAAGAATACCTGTAATGCCCGCTTCTTCAAACTTCTCACGGTAACCCCACTGCCAATCGTAAGCTTGAGGTACTTGTTGGCCTTCAGAGCACAAATCAACCGCAACAGATGTATCAAGGTATGACACTTTAGCTTGGTAACATGCTTCCATAATAGACATGTTCACCCAAGGAGGACCTGCGTTGATCACTAAGTCAGGTTGTACTTCTTTAATTAAAGCAACTAAAGAATCTACGTCGTCCGCGTTTACCGCTCGCGCTTCTAATTTCTTAGTTGAATCTTTCAGATTGTTTTTCTTCTGAATCGATTCGATGATTTTCTCACACTTACCTACGGTACGTGATGCGATTGTGATATCACCCAGAACGTCGTTGTTTTGTGCTGCTTTATGTGCAACTACCCAGCCAACGCCGCCTGCACCAATCTGTAGAATTGCCATAGTTTTCCGTTACCTTTGTTAAACTAGCTCTGCCGCTAGCGTATTGATTTTTGAGAGCAAAGATTCAAAGTCCGCCGTCGTCAGACACGGGTTCAAAATCGTAAATTTCAATGCAGTTTTATCGTCGACAATGGTTTCACCCAATACCGCGATACCGCGTGTTAACGCTTCTAAGCGCAACGTTTTGTTCAGTTCATCAAGATCCGCTGATTCATGTGTCGCGCGGAACAGAACCGTAGATAGTGATGGTTCAGCCAACAACTCAAAGTGTTTGTTATCTCGAATCATGTCCGCCACTTCAAGCGTCTGTTCAAGCAAATGATCATACATATCGCCTAGGGCTTTTGGCCCTACGCTTTGCATCGTCATAAACACTTTGAGCGCATCAAAACGCTTAGTTGTCGCAATAGACTTATCCACCAAGTTCGGTAGTTCGTCGTGTTCGCGGTTCAAGTAGTCTGCATGGTGAAGCAGGAATTTAAAGTTAGACTTGTCATTTACCAATAGCGCACCACAACTGATGGTTTGGTAAAACAGCTTATGGAAGTCTACGCTGATGGAATGTGCACGCTCACAACCTTTCAGACGTGTTTTTTGGCTACTTAGAATCAGAGCTCCACCGTATGCACCGTCAACGTGCATCCACATGTCATGTTTCGCTGCGATATCGGCGATAAAGTCTAAGTCATCAATAGCACCGTGGTCCGTTGTACCCGCTGTACCAACAATGGCAAATGGGATCAAACCTTCTGCTTTGGCCTGATTGAGAACTTCGTCTAATTTAGTGACATCCATCGTTCCATCGGCATTAGCATCGACGGTCATGACCGCTTTTTCACCCAATCCCATCCAAGAGGCTGATTTTTGAACCGTGAAGTGGGATTTTTTCGAACATACAATACGTAGCTTGTCTGCGTATTCAGGAAGGCCAAGCTTTTGAATTGAGTGCGCACTGAGTTTGTCAGCAATCCAATCTCGCGCAAGCATCAAACCCATTTGGTTACTTTGCGTACCGCCGCTCGTGAAGATACCGTCCGCTTTTTCACCTAACTCATATTTATCGCATAGCCAGTTCACAACTTTCTGTTCAACATAAGTCGCTGATGAAGCTTGATCCCATGAGTCCATCGACTGGTTCAAAGCCGCAATCATTGCCTCTGCCGCAATCGCTGGCATCAACGGTGGAGTATGTAGGTGAGCAATACAATCTGGATGTTGAGTAAAAATTGCGTTTTTCGCGACCAGCTCAGCAGCATCGTCGATAACGGTTTTAAGAGGCGCATTTCCATTATCAAGATCAACGTCGTGAATCGCTGCTTCCAATGCTTTTGGATCCATACCTGAATACGGTGCAGTCACTTGTTCAAACACTGACTTCATTACCGTAGTAGTGTGATTCATCACCGAAGCAAATTCATTGCTGCCCATCTCTCCAGTGTGGATGAAATGCTTCTTCCATTCATCTTGTGGCTGAGTTTCGATGTGACTACCGCCTGCGGCTAAAATCGCGTCTTCAAATACACGTAAAGCAAAGTCGATTTGTTCAAACGAGATGATAAGAGGAGGAAGGAAACGAATTACTGCGCCTTCGCGTCCACCTTTCTCAACGATCAAGCCACGCTCAAGTGCTGCACGTTGAATAGAAAGTGTGAGTTCACTATCCGCTTGAGGTTCACCAAATTTATTGAGCTCACCGTCTGGATTTTTAATCTCCACGCCTAGCATCAAACCTTTGCCACGAACCTCTGCGATACAGTTCACACGCTTTTGAATACTTTCAAGGCCGTAGCGCAAGTACTGACCCGCAATATTGGCATGCTCAACAAGATTATCACGCTGGATAATTTCTAATGCTTTCGCACCAGAGACCATAGCTAGCTGGTTACCACGAAATGTACCTGTGTGCTCGCCCGGCTTCCATGTATCATGTTGCTTGTTGATAACCAATAGCGACATTGGTAAGCCACCACCAATTGCTTTTGATAAACACAGAATATCTGGAACAATGCCCGACTCTTCGAACGCGAAATTGTAGCCAGTTTTACCAACACCACACTGGATCTCATCGAAGATCAGTAAGATACCGTGTTCATCACAAATACGACGTAACTCTCGTAGCCAGAATGCTGGCGCAGGAACAACACCACCCTCACCTTGCACTGGCTCCACGATAATCGCGGCAGGCTTCATAATGCCTGACTCATCATCGTTTAAAAGACGATCGATATAGCGAATACTTGCTTTCGCACCTTCATCACCGCCAAGCCCAAAAGGACAACGCAGGTTGTATGGGAAAGGCATAAAGTGCACATCCGACATCAAACCAGTTCGACGAGCTTTCGTGCCTAAGTTACCCATCATCCCCATCGTACCATTAGTCATACCATGGTATGCGCCACGGAAGGCAAACATAGTGTTGCGACCGGTAGTCTGTTTCGCGAGCTTGATAGCAGCTTCAACCGCATCAGCTCCAGACGGGCCACAAAATTGGATAACGCTGTTCTCGCTTAACTCTTGAGGAAGAAAAGACTTAACGGATTGAATAAACGTCGTTTTTGCTGATGTTGCAATATCTAGCGTCTGATATGGCAGTCCTGAATCTAATTGTTCTTTCAGCGCTTGGTTTATTTCAGGATGGTTATACCCCAAAGCTAGAGTGCCTGCCCCCGCAAGGCAGTCTAGAAAGATCTGTCCACGCGTATCTTCAACCAAGCACCCAAAGGCTTGTTTAATTGCGATCGGCAAACGACGTGGATAAGAACGTACTTCAGATTCATGCTCAGCCTGATCAATCAATACTTGATCTGGCGTTAAGTCATACGTTCCCTCAACGATAGGAACCTGAGACGAAAAAATGTTTGCGATATTGCTATCGACTTCAAAGGCAGTGCTCATACTACATAATCCCTTGAATTATAATAATTCTGTATCCTGTATTAATAATCATTAGAATGAAATTACAGGAGGTGTGAATACCCCTCCGCATTTGTCAGTGCATAAATGACAAATACAGATCATCCGCCACGATACTCGCGACTTTACATGTAAAAGGGATTAATCAAGGTTCTGTAATGCACCCGTTTTGTAAAACAGGACATTTCGGCAGTATGAAGCTGATTAGTGTGTGTTTATTCAAAGGTTTCAATGTTGGGTTTCCCATTAATATGCCGCGTTTACAGCATTAGTATCCCGTCTATCGACAAAAGGCTTTGCCGATACCTACCCTACGCAGTGTCACAATCAGCTTGAATGGTCACTACGCGTATCCCCCAGAGATCAAACGTTGTTAATTACGCTCCGAGATTGCGCGCGAATTTATCACAAAATAAAATCTTCTGGCAACGATTTTTCATATTAGTAACAGTGATGTAAATCACAACAAAACATACCCCATTGCAACTCACATGTTCATATTCATGAGCTATGCTTTTCTGCTTCTCTCAAATAGCTGTTATTTAAACAAATATTCTTGAGATATCATCACCTCATCTAAACAGAGGTTTAAGGTTGTGCTGCTTAATCGTAAAACATTCCTTTCTATATCCGGAACATTTAAAAAGATAGCATTCTCGTCACAGCTTTGCCTGGAGTAAGAGTGGTTATTCACCACAAGTGATGGTTTAAACATAGACTAGTAGGAATAGCTAAGATGTTTTGCAATGGCAGAATTAACAATCACTTGAGTCAATGAGACAAAGGGTTCGCTACTTAACGAAGTCTGTGACAGAAAAGAAGTTTGAGATTTTCAAAAAAATACGAAAAAGGCCTAACATTTTCATGTTAGGCCTTAAATCTGGAGCGACACACGAGGTTCGAACTCGTGACCTCAACCTTGGCAAGGTTGCGCTCTACCAACTGAGCTAGTGTCGCATTTAATATGAGATGGTGCCCCGGGCCGGACTTGAACCGGCACAACGCGAACGTCGAGGGATTTTAAATCCCTTGTGTCTACCAATTCCACCACCAGGGCACACAAATATTCTTTGTGATGCCTTTACAGAAAAGTAAAACACCATCTGATATCGCCAATGCCATATCAATAAAATTTGGAGCGACACACGAGGTTCGAACTCGTGACCTCAACCTTGGCAAGGTTGCGCTCTACCAACTGAGCTAGTGTCGCATTTTTCTCGAAAGCCATTCGCTCTCAAAAGAATAATGGAGGCGCCTCCCGGAGTCGAACCGAGGTCCACGGATTTGCAATCCGCTGCATAGCCACTCTGCCAAGGCGCCTCATTTGTGAATAAAGCTAAGCTTTTTCACCACCCTTTCGAGCCGTGCTCTCTTGGGTACGGGATGCATTCTACGGATTCGAGCGATCGAGTCAACACTATTTTTATTTTTTTAAATCGTTTGACTAGAATTTGTGCGAAAGACGATGGATTGCTTAGTTTTAATACTAAAAATCGCTTAAATACACTTGTTTATCATAAAACTTTGGCTACGCCTTACACTGTTGGCCGTGCGTTGCGTGCATTGAAGTATTAATAATCAGAAGACTCGCCTCTCTAAGACTCTCCAAGGACAAAAACAAGACTTAGATCACAAATAGAACTCTATCGAAGCAAAAGCCCCAGATACAAATTGCAAACATGGCCATTAGCAAGCATTGAAAAGCGAGAGAAGCCAAAAAATGCTGTAGATTGTCTTAGATACAAAAAAGCAGGCTATTAAGCCTGCTTTCTAACATCAGAATTTAATGGTGCTCTTCATTCAACAGATCGTCTTTCGCAGCAGCCAAATATTGAATCATTGACCAATATGTCAAGAAAGTTGCCACATACAAGGCCGCAAAGCCTAGCCAAACCATCCATTCATCGTAACGCCATATCAACACCCATAAGGCGAACATTTGCGAAACAGTTTTTACTTTGCCAACCCAAGATACCGCAACACTCGCTCGCTTACCGATTTCAGCCATCCATTCTCGCAATGCTGAGATAATGATTTCTCGCGCAATCATCGTTACCGCAGGAATGGTCACCCAAATTGAATGATAATGTTCCGTGATTAGAATCAATGCCGTTGCCACTAGCACTTTATCAGCGACAGGATCAATAAACGCGCCAAAACGAGAAGTTTGGCCAAGTTTACGGGCCAACATGCCGTCAAGCCAGTCAGTAAAACCCGCTACCCAAAACACCATTGCTGCTGCAAACGGTGCCCATGAATAAGGTAGATAAAAGACAACCACAAAAACAGGGATTAGGAACAGTCTAAGAAGAGACAGAATGTTCGGGATATTCAAACGCATTTTATTATTCTCTTACACATTGCGGCTTAATGTTGCGCGATTTTCCTTATTGTTTCAATGCTTGGAAAATAATTTCTGCTAAAGAGTGACTTATTCCCGGTACTTTGGCGATTTCTTCGACACTTGCACGTTTAAGTTCTTGTAACCCACCCATGTACTTGAGTAACGCCTGACGTCGTTTAGGGCCGATTCCCTCAATCCCTTCGAGTGCACTCGTACGTCTGGTTTTACCTCGCTTAGCACGGTGCCCCGCTATAGCATGGTTATGGCTTTCATCACGAATATGTTGGATAAGATGCAGCGCAGGAGCATCGCTTGGTAAATGAAACTCGTCCCCATCGACTGTAATCAGCGTTTCTAAACCTGGTTTGCGAGTAACGCCTTTTGCAATACCAATCATGATAGGACGCTTTGGCCAATCCCCCCAGTACTGCGAAATGATGTCATGCGCACGATTTAACTGACCTTTACCGCCATCGATAAAGATGATGTCGGGAATTTTCTCTACGTCCAATTGCTTCGAATAACGGCGCTCCAACGCTTGTCCCATTGCTGCGTAATCATCACCACCGGTAATCCCAGTAATGTTGTAGCGACGATACTCTTGCTTTACGGGGCCTTCGTTGTTGAACACCACACATGACGCAATCGTGCTTTCCCCCATCGTATGGGAGATATCAAAACATTCCATTCGAGCTATAGACTCCAACTTCAATGTTTCGCGAAGCGCATGAAAACGCTGATTAATCGTCATCTTGTGATTGATTTTGGTGGTAATCGCCGTTAGTGCATTCGTGTTCGAAAGCTTGAGATACCTTGCTCGAGAGCCAGTTGGCGACGTATGAAAATGAACCTTACGGCCTGCCACTTCACTTAACGCTTTCTGTATTGGCGCAATATCTTCTGCCAACTCTTGATTCAAAATAATACGAGAAGGAATTGTACGTGCTTCGTTATGGCTCAAATAGTATTGAGTCAGAAAACTATCGAACACTTCCTGCTGGCTTGTATTTTGTGGGATTTTCGGAAAATGGCTACGGCTACCAAGCACTTTGCCTTGGCGTATCATCAGGATATGGATACACGCGATACCATTCTCCTGAGCAAACCCGAGTACATCCATATCATCCATGCTGTCTTCTGAGACGTACTGCTGCTCTTGAACACGCCTAATCGCTTGGATTTGATCGCGAAATTTAGCGGCATCTTCAAAGCGCAATTGCTGACTGGCAACTTCCATTTTCTCAATCAACTGTTTGAGTACTTGCTGATCTTTGCCTTGCAAAAACATGCGCACAAAGCCAACCAACTCTGCATATTCTTCATCAGAAATGATGGTATTAACGCATGGTCCTGCACAGCGACCAATTTGGTACATCAAACATGGGCGCGTTCGGTTGGAATAGACAGTGTCTTCACACTGGCGCACAGGAAGTATCTTTTGCAGCAAATGCAATGTTTCTCTTACTGCACCAGAATCTGGGTAGGGGCCAAAATATTCACCTTTGCGCTTCTTGGCGCCACGGTGGATAGAAAGCCGTGGGTGCTTATGACCGCTAATAAAGATATAAGGGTAAGACTTATCATCTCGCAGCAACACATTGTATTTCGGCAAATACTGCTTGATGTAGTTATGCTCTAAGATCAACGCTTCTGTCTCAGTGTGAGTCACCGTGACGTCTATTTTGGCGATATTACTGACAAGCGCGCGAGTTTTCTCACTGTCTACTTTTTTTCGAAAGTAGCTTGAAAGGCGCTTTTTAAGGTCTTTGGCTTTACCTACGTAGATTACAACAGCTTCGGCGTTGTACATTCTGTAAACGCCGGGCTGATGAGTTACTGTCTTGAGAAAGGAAGCCGAATCGAAAGGAGGATTCACGCTAAAGGGTCTCGGTGTCCAGCATTCCGTGGCGAATCGCTAAGTGAGTTAACTCAACGTCACCATTAATGTCCAATTTACTAAAGAGTCGGTAGCGATAGCTGTTGACTGTCTTTGGACTTAAATTAAGTTGCTCAGAAATATCCGTTACCTTTTGGCCTTTGGTGATCATAAGCATGATCTGCAATTCACGTTCGGATAAGTCTTTAAAAGGGTTCTCAGAGGCTGGAGAAAATTGACTCAATGCCATCTGCTGCGCAATCTCTGGTGAGATGTAACGCTGACCACTATTAACTACACGAATCGCATTCACCATTTCGTCAGGGCCAGCACCTTTGGTTAAATAACCAGACGCACCTGCCTGCATCACCTTGGTTGGAAACGGGTTTTCTGTATGAACGGTAAGTACGATGATTTTCACATCAGGATTCACGCGAAGAATTTTTTTAGTGGCTTCCAAGCCACCAATTCCTGGCATGTTCATGTCCATTAAAACGACGTCAGCATGATTACTGCGACACCATTTTACTGCATCTTCACCGCTGTCAGCTTCTCCTGCTACGTTCATTCCACGGACGTCTTCAATAATACGTCGTATCCCTGTGCGAACCAGCTCGTGATCATCTACAAGGAAAACATTTATCAAACTTGTATCTCCACACTTTGTATTGGTTCTGCACCCACATAACCATTATTTGTTAAATGTGGATATCAGTATGACTGCCTATATACTAACGTAATCGACAAAAAATTGCTTTCTATGAATATGTGCTGAAACGCAAACTTTAGCAAGAACTTATTCATAAACCACTCTATTATTTTAGAGCGTGATGAGCAGAACCGAAATCTAAGAAAAGACAATTAACAACATTAAGTACAATAAATCAAGTAACTAGGTTTCATATTGCCCAGAGAAACACGCTATAACTTAAAATGACACTGTCCCTCTTGCACCAAAGACTAACTTGTAATCACTAATTCCAGCAAAAATTTGAGACGCTTTCTTTACTGGTTATTTTTACAGTTCTTAGTGTTAAACTAACGTTCTTCAAGTTTTCTAAGGTTTCTCACATTTGAATATTCAACAAGGCTTCCTGCTAACTCGACAGGCACGAGACATCAAAGGTCAAACTCAAATCGAGCTGTGGCTTTCGACAGAAGCAGGTCCTACTCAGTTACTTATTAATGGTGAGAAGCCAGTATTTTTCATCGCTCAGAAACACTCAGAACAAGCAAAGACACTCGCACGAGAAAAAAACATATTCGTCGACATCCGCCTTTTGGATCTCAAAACGTTTGAACATACGCCTCTTGCTGCCTGCTATACCAATGTAACCAGAGACGCTCTCGCACTCAAAGACACATTCGCTCAAAAAGATATCACTACGTATGAAAGTGATATTCGCCTCGCCGATCGCTACCTAATGGAGCGTTTTATCAAAGGCAGTATCGAGTTTACAGGCAATGTGACTCGCACCAATGGCTACCAACGCGTCCAGAACGCAAAATGCCGTACGGGGCAATATGAGCCGAAGTTAAACGTTGTCTCGTTAGATCTAGAATGCTCTGAGAAAGGCATTCTTTACTCCATCGGATTAGACAGCGTCATGGATTCCCGCGTTATCATGATCGGAGAACCAGAACCTTCGGATACACCGATACAATGGGTCCAGGATGAAAAGGCGCTTCTAGAAGCACTCATCGATTGGTTTAAACAATTCGACCCCGATGTCATTGTCGGTTGGAACGTCATTGATTTTGACTTTCGCCTGCTACACAAACGAGCAGAATGGCACAACATGAAGCTAATGCTTGGCAGAGCAGACCAAGCCAGCTTTTTCAGAAGTTCATCTCAAAGCCAACAAGGGTTTATTTCCATTCCCGGGCGAGTTGTAATGGACGGTATCGATACGTTAAAAACGGCGACTTATCACTTTCGGTCTTGGTCATTAGAGTCTGTATCTCAAGAACTCTTGGGGGAAGGGAAAGAAATCCACAACGTTCATGACCGTATGGATGAAATCAATCGTATGTACCGCTCCGACAAACCATCGCTGGCTAAATATAACTTACAAGACTGCGTGTTGGTGAACAAGATTTTCAATCACACTCACCTGCTTGACTTTGCAATAGAGCGCTCTCGTCTCACTGGTGTCGAACTGGATCGTGTCGGCGGTTCGGTTGCAGCATTCACAAACCTATACATGCCTCAGATACACCGAGCAGGCTACGTTGCCCCAAACCTACACCCTGAAAATTGGATTGCGAGCCCCGGCGGTTACGTGATGGACTCCATCCCTAACCTATATGATTCTGTTTTAGTATTGGATTTTAAGAGTCTATATCCATCGATTATTCGCTCTTTCTTGATTGATCCTATGGGTTTAGTTGAGGGGTTATTGCTCGATATTGGAAAAGAAGAAAATCAGGCTGTACCTGGCTTTCGCGGTGGGCAGTTCCATCGTACGAAACACTTTTTACCAGAAATGATTGAAAAGCTTTGGGCAGCACGTGATGTTGCAAAGAAGAACAATGAAAAAGCTTTTTCTCAGGCAATCAAAATCATCATGAACTCCTTTTATGGCGTACTGGGCTCATCGGGATGTCGTTTCTTTGATACTCGGTTAGCTTCTAGTATTACCATGCGCGGACATGAAATCATGAAGCAAACTAAGGTGCTGATTGAGGAGCAAGGATATCAAGTGATTTACGGCGATACGGATTCCACATTCGTGTCTTTGAATCGACCATACAGTCAAGTAGAAGCTGACACTGTTGGAAATCAATTAGTTGATTACATCAACTCTTGGTGGCAAGAACACCTGCGTTCTGAGTACAACCTAACATCTATGTTGGAAATCGAGTATGAAACCCATTATCGCAGATTCCTTATGCCAACGATTCGTGGCGCAGAAACTGGATCGAAAAAGCGCTATGCGGGTTTAATCGGTGAAGGAGAGCAAGAACGGATTGTATTTAAAGGGTTAGAAAGTGCCCGTACTGACTGGACCTCGTTAGCACAGAAATTTCAAAATACACTCTATAGCATGATTTTCCATGGTGAAGATCCAAGCGACTATGTCCGAGAGATGGTTGAGAAAACTAACAACGGTGAATTTGATGAACAGTTAGTGTATCAAAAGCGACTGCGCAGAAAACTGCATGAGTATCAGAAGAACGTCCCGCCACAAGTGCGTGCAGCTCGTTTAGCCGATGAGATAAATGCCAAGCTTGGCCGCCCATTACAGTATCAAAACAAAGGACGAATTGAATACATTATTACCGTGAACGGTCCTGAACCTTATGAGTACCTCAATAGTCCGATTGATTATCAACATTACATTGATAAACAACTCAAACCCGTTGCAGATGCGATTCTCCCTTTCATTGGGACGGACTTTGACAGGCTTTCAGCGCCACAAATGGGGTTGTTTTAGCCGATACGAAACTCTGTTTTCTGGTACTGTTTGACTAACCAATCACCAAACGCATCAATTAGCCCGATAACAGAACGCTTGGGAATCCCCCGGCCAGAAAGTAAAATTTCTAGCCGCTCGATCTCAAGCTGCTTTTCAGGATGATAAGTTAAGAATACCTTGCCACACTCTACGGGGTCATCAAACCAACGTTTATCTCGATACATCACCAAAGAGTATGACGCTCTTAGTAACTTTTTAGCAATCACGCGCTGGGCGGCCACCTGCTCTTCTATCGTCTTCGCTTGTACGATTTTTTTGCGATAAGCCGTAATCCAATCTTCCACATCCATATTCCAGTGCTTAGCAATTTCCCAACTTGGGACGTAATCACCAAAACAGTCTGCTAGATCATCACCATAAACACAGACACAGCAATGCTTAAGCATAAAGCCCCAAGTGAAAATACTATCTAAATTAGCTACTTCGCTCACTAAGGCTGTACGGACCGATACACCATTAACGTGAGGGTAACTCTGCTGCGCACGCCACTTAATTGTGTTGAGCAAAGTCGCGCGATTGTGCTCAAAGGATGATTGAGTAACGACAACCAGGTCTAAGTTCGACTTCCCTGCGATCGCTGTTTTACGAGCAACACTACCGTATACATAAACGCTGTGTAAGTTTTGCCCCAGTCCACCTTTGAGACAAGCGGTGACTTCCCTAATTAAAGGCGCAAACTCTGGTTGAAATGGTTGTTTAGGATCGATAACAGGCAGAGACATGACTTAAAACGTGTTCTCAGATGGTTCAAGAAGTTGGGCTATATGTTCTCTTAGCCGACTCACTGAATCAAGTCCATTCATGTGTTTAGTCATGGGAGTAACAACAAATTTCTGCAATGAATTTTAATGCTAGGCGGCTAACTTAGCGCTATAATCACCGAGTTTTGCTTAATAAGTATGAATAGGAATATACAATGCCAAAGGCAAGTGAAATCAAAAAAGGCTTCGCAATCGAGTCTAATGGTAAAACTCTTCTCGTTAAAGACATCGAAGTAACGACTCCTGGCGGTCGTGGCGGCGCTAAAATCTACAAAATGCGTTGTACAGATCTAAACACGGGCGCACGTGTAGATGAACGTTACAAGTCTGATGACGTTGTTGAAACGGTAGAAATGAACAAACGTGCAGTTGTGTACTCATACGCTGACGGCGATGAGCACATCTTCATGGATAACGAAGACTACTCACAATACACATTCAAGCACAATGAAGTTGAAGACGACATGCTGTTCATCAACGAAGATACACAAGGTATCCACATTATCCTTGTTAACGGTGCTGCAGTGGGTATTGAACTACCATCTTCTGTTGAGCTAGTGATTGAAGAAACTGACCCTTCAATCAAAGGTGCTTCTGCATCTGCTCGCACTAAGCCAGCACGCTTCGCTTCAGGTCTTGTCATCCAGGTTCCTGAGTACATTGCAACTGGTGACCGTGTTATCATTAACACAGCTGAACGTAAATACATGAGCCGAGCATAAGCATGTCTGATTTGATTTCTTACGACGACGTCATCGACGCAGCGTACGACATTTTCCTTGAGATGGCTCCGGATAACCTAGAGCCTGCTGACGTGATTCTGTTTACTGCGCAATTTGAAGATCGTGGTGCCGCAGAACTTGTTGAAACCGGTGATGACTGGGTTGAACATGTTGGCTTCGAGATCGACAAAGAAGTATATGCAGAGGTTCGTATCGGCCTAGTAAATGAGGAAAATGACGTTCTTGATGACGTATTTGCTCGTATGCTAATCAGCCGAGACCCTGAACATAAGTTCTGCCATATGCTTTGGAAACGCGATTAACGTTTCTTCATCATGAACAAAAATACCAGCCTAGTGCTGGTATTTTTTTATCTGTTGTTTTTGTTTAGCTGAGATATTTGTTTATCCAAAGCACCCTGCTCTATATCGGCTTTAGATCCTTTTGTTATGTAACAGATAAGAAAAAGGCTTGCCGAATTGGCAAGCCTTTCTGATGTTTTGCTATCGATTAACGATGCTTGTTACGTGCGCCTTGGTCACCAGCAGCCTTCTTCGGCTTACGACGAGAAGGGTTGTTGCTGCGGCCTTTTGGCGTGTTAACACGCTCTTCATGGCGCTTAACTGCGCGACGAATTTTTTGGCTGCGTGCACGCTCACGTTTGCGTGACGTGTTGTCTTTGTTCAGATCAAGCATGGTTTCTTTCTCTGGACGAAGCTCTACAAGCTCACGCAAGTAGTTTACTTCTTTCAGGTCAAGCTCCATCCAACCGCCACGAGGCAGTTTCTTGTCTAAGAAGATGTCGCCGTAACGAACACGTTTCAGACGGCTAACGGTACACTCTTGCGATTCCCATAGTCGACGAACTTCGCGGTTACGACCTTCGTTGATAACAACGTAAAACGTGTGGTTCATGCCTTCACCACCCGCGTAAACAACATCTTCAAAGCGAGCTAAACCGTCTTCCAGTTCAACACCTTTGACTAGATTACGAACTTTCTGTTCAGTTACTTCACCGAACACACGTACTAGGTATTCACGTTCAACTTGGCGGCTTGGGTGCATTAAGCGGTTCGCCAGTTCACCATCCGTTGTGAAAAGTAGAAGACCAGAAGTGTTCGCATCCAGACGACCAACTGAAATCCAACGAGAGCCACGAATTTTTGGCAGACGATCAAAAACAGTACGACGACCTTCTGGATCGTGACGAGTACACAGTTCACCCTCTGGTTTGTAGTACGCAAGTACACGACAAATCACTTCTTCTTGAATCTTTGCAGAGACAATGTGACCATCGATACGAACTACGCTGCTCTCGTCTTCAAGTCTTTCACCAAGCTTAGCGACTACACCGTTCACGCTAACGCGACCAGATTTAATTAACGATTCAATCTCACGACGAGAACCGTGACCAGCACGTGCTAATACTTTTTGTAACTTTTCGCTCATTTATCTACCTATGTGTCGTCTTCACAGACGTCTAGACCAGGATTGGTCTGCATTTTGCTATTTACCCATTTCAGTGGGATTTTTCGGTCGGACATTATACGTAACTTTCTTAGTTAATGTAAGCTAAATCGGCGCCATTCTCCACACCAAAATTCACATCAAAAATGACCGAAATATTTGTCCTATTCTGCAACTTTTTTACTACTTAATGCAGGCATTGCTCAACGAGAATCCCACTAATATCGGTCTTCCTGAACCACTTTAACCACGCGGTACCTGATAAAATTGTCAGGGTTACAACAATAACCACTTGGGGTGTGTTTACTGTTCGTATTGCTAGAAAGCAACGAAAAATAAGCCGTCCCTGTTTGCTGCTAAGTAATACCAATCACCGCAGACAATGAGCGCTCATAGCAAAGCAAGGTCGTGGGTAACAAGACAAAAATTGTCTTTAAGTCATTAGTTCACATCAAAAATAACACTAATGCTATCGTGTACTCTGACTCACTCGGTTCGCTCTGCACTCTCGGCGATTGGCATAAATCAGACAAAAAGGAATAGAACAATGTCTATGCTAAATCTCGACCTAAATTGGATTTTTGGGACATCTCAAGATGACGATATGACAGGCACAAAAGGCTCTGAAACAACCGATATTTTCTTCGGCTTCTGTGGTGATGATAAGTTTGTAGGATACGGAGGTAATGATATTGTCTTCGGTGGCTGGGGAGATGATACCTTGCTTGGTGGCCGAGGTAACGACTTTGTTTCTGGCGGCTTTGGAAACGACTTCCTATCCGGCGGATTAGGAAACGACAAACTCTTTGGTGGCTGTGGCGACGACACAATTTTTGATTATTCAGGCAACAACTACTTGAGTGGTGGCTGGGGTAACGACACGCTCGTTGTTGGTGATGGTGAATCAGTACTGAGCGGTGGCTGTGGAGACGACACCTTCGTGCTTACAAACCGCCTTGCTATTGGTGTACCTGATCAGCCTGTATCTTCCAACGATATTGATGTCAAAGCCGACATTGTCGATTTTAATATTTTCCATGACAAACTTGTCTTTGATATGGGCCGAGACACTGATAACGATGGCATTCGAGATACGTTCTTGGATTCAGCGGATGATCTGACTTTATCTTACAATGAATGTGGCTGGGCAATATTCTCAAGTGATGAATACAATGTTGAAGTGACACTAAACGGTGTGAGCTCTGCATACATCAACTATGCAGAACAAAATGGTATCGACATTTTCGATTTTGCTTAACCTCAATCAGTTAAGTTCAATGAGATATTCGATATGACAACTAAAATAGGAGGCGCGATGCCTCCTATTTTGTTTGGCGGTGGTGCGTCTACTATTCGAATGGTGCAGGGTCACCTGATCCCAAACGAACTACAACAGGTTCACCTTCGCTAAAGTCAATTACAGTCGTAGGTTGTTCACCTAGGTAACCGCCATTAAGAATCACATCAACCGCATGTTCTAGTTTATCGCGAATATCCTCTGGATCAGATTCTGTTACGTCACTGCCAGGTAGAATCAACGACGTAGACATCATCGGTTCACCTAATGCTTCCAACAAGTCCAAGGCAATTTGATTGTCTGGGACACGGATACCGATGGTCTTACGTTTTGCATTCATCAAACGACGCGGCACTTCTTTTGTGCCTTTGAAGATGAAGGTGTAAGGACCTGGTGTGTTATTTTTCAGCAGTCGGAATGCAGAGTTATCCACTCGCGCATAGAGAGAAAGCTCCGACAAATCACGACACAGTAAAGTAAAGTTATGCTTATCATCCAGACGACGAATCTGACAGATTCGTTCCAGTGCTTGTTTGTTCTCCAACTGACAGCCAAGTGCGTACCCTGAATCAGTAGGGTAAACCACAACGCCGCCGTTACGAATGATTGCTACTGCTTGATTAATCAAGCGAGCCTGTGGGTTTTCTGGGTGAACGTAAAAAAACTGGCTCATTGTAATTCCTCATTATCGAGCCTCTCGGCTCTATATTTTTATGGGTTCTCGACTTCGTATTACTGAGTATTATTCAACGAAGGATCTATTCCCCAATCTTTCCAAACTGGTTCGACGCCAGCAGGCAACCATAGGTTCCTTCCTAGCTCCATCCACGGTGATGGGTAGTGAAAATCACTGCCTTGAGAGGCTAATAGTTTGTATTGTATAGCATAATCAGCCAAGTTGCGCCTTTCTTGTTGCGCTTGCTGTGGCTGTGCAACTTCCATCGCATCACCACCCGCTTCGACAAACGCTGCTAGAAGACGCTTAATCCACTTCGCTGTCAACTTATATCTACCAGGATGCGCTAATACCGCCATTCCACCAGCCGCATGGATAGCATCAACCGCATCCTTCATCGAACACCAATTCGGTGGTACATAACCTGGGTTATTACGCGTTAGGTATTTTTTAAACACCATTTGCATGGTTTTTGCGTAACCATTATCTACCAACCATTTCGCGAAATGCGCTCTTGTCACTGGAGCATCACCGGCGATTTGCCTTACCTCTTCAAGCACACCTACTCGAGTTGCTTTTTGTAGTCGCTCTGCAATTAACTCAGATCGTGTTATGCGATGCTGCTTCTGCTGTTCTATAAGGGCAGATAATTGTTCATTTTCCGGATCGATATTCAGGCCGACAATATGAATGTCTTTGTTTTGCCAGACGGTCGATATCTCAATGCCATTGATGATTTTTATTGGCAAATTATTATCTTGAACGTATTGCTTAGCTAACGCCAAACCGTCAACCGTATCGTGATCAGTGATCGCCAAAACCTCGATATCAAAACTCAGCGCCCTTTCCACTAAATCTTTAGGTTCTAACCGACCGTCCGATGCAGTGGTGTGACTATGTAAATCAATTCTCATATTTTTATCGTTTTAATGCCGTTTTGGGGTTGACTTTTTACTCTCGCACTAGTTAACTAGTACACAAATACAAAGTACGTAATTTAAGGTTCACCATGTTACAAGAATTTAACCAAAACCAAAAAGCGAAAGTTGCGGTTTGTCTTAATAAGGCAAACTCATCAGATCTTGCTTGGTGGCGCACTTGGACTAGTTCTTGGTGGGCAAACGTATACTTCTAGTTTATAGAACCAAACGTTGTAAAGCCCGCTACTTAAGCGGGCTTTTTTGTTTTGTTGCTCATTTCACATTCAACTGCCTAAACATTAATCGAATATAGCCAACTCTAGATTGGGAGAACGTTTGCTTTATGCGACTATGTACGGCAGGAAGATTTAAACAGCTACAAGGAGGTCTTGTGAACAAGGCCATTGAAATTAAGAAACTTGGACAGCTTGAAGTGCTAACGGCTTCCGTCCCTTATACTCAAGACCCGACTCGCTTGTTCCACACACTATGTGAGAACAAAACTGACAGCCTATTGCTGGAATCTGCTGAGATCGATTCAAAGCAAAATTTAAAATCCCTGCTGATCGTAGATTCAGCGGTTCGCATTGTTTGCTTCGGCCATACCGTTAGCATGCACGCCTTGACCAATAACGGTAAAAACCTACTGTCTCACCTAAACCAGAACATCCGTGGTGACGTTGAGAGCAAGTTCGATGGCGAAACGCTAACTTTGCAGTTTAACCAGCCATGCGACACGTTAGATGAAGACTCTCGCCTACGTGAAGCCTCTTCTTTCGATGCGCTACGTTTGGTTCAGCATAGTTTTGATATTTCACAGCAAGACAAACACGCAATTTTCCTTGGTGGTCTGTTTGCCTACGACTTAGTCGCAAACTTTGAGCCGCTTGGTAATGCCGAAGTAACAAATCAGTGTCCAGATTACGTGTTCTACGTCGCGGAAACACTACTTGTTGTCGACCATCAAACGGAATCTTGCCAGCTTCAAGCGACGTTGTTTGTTGATGGTTCAGAGAAAACAGCGTTAGAGACTCGTATTGCAGAAATCAGCGCTCAGTGTGCAGCGCCAAAACTGTTGCCGAGTGCAGAGCAAATAACAGATGTAACGGTAGAACCTAACGTGTCTGATGCAGACTTCTGCCAAACCGTTCGCGACTTAAAAGAGTTCGTAGTGAAAGGCGATGTATTCCAAGTTGTACCGTCTCGTAGATTCACTCTACCTTGTCCTTCTCCACTGGCGGCTTATAAAGAACTGAAACAAAGTAACCCAAGCCCTTACATGTTCTACATGCAAGATGAGCTGTTCACTCTGTTTGGCGCATCACCAGAAAGCGCGCTTAAGTATGAAACCGATACCAACCAAATTGAAATCTACCCAATTGCAGGCACACGTCGCCGTGGTAAACGCCCGAATGGAGAGATCGATTTCGACCTAGACAGCCGCATCGAACTTGAACTGCGCACAGACATGAAAGAAAACGCAGAACACATGATGTTGGTTGACTTAGCACGTAACGACGTTGCCCGTATCGCACAAGCAGGCACTCGCCACGTAGCTGACCTACTAAAAGTCGACCGTTACAGCCACGTAATGCACTTGGTATCACGCGTGGTTGGTCAACTGCGTGAAGACCTAGACGCACTGCACGCATACCAAGCGTGTATGAACATGGGCACGCTCACTGGTGCACCAAAGATTCGCGCAATGCAGTTGATTCGCGATGTGGAAGGCGCACGTCGCGGTAGCTACGGCGGTGCGGTTGGTTACCTAACTGGTGAAGGCACACTCGACACGTGTATCGTCATTCGCTCAGCTTACGTAGAAAACGGCATTGCTCAAGTTCAAGCTGGTGCAGGCGTGGTGTTCGACTCTGATCCACAAGCGGAAGCAGACGAAACGCGCGGCAAAGCACAAGCGGTAATCTCTGCTATCCAAGCAGCGCATAAGTCACAATAAGGAATAGGGTTCAGAGATGGCTAATATCATTTTTATCGACAACTTTGACTCGTTCACCTACAACCTTGTGGATCAATTCCGCTCGCTAGGTCACTCAGTCAAGATTTACCGAAACAACATCCCAGCAGAAACCATTGAACAAGCGGTAAACGCGCTTGAAAACCCAGTGGTCCTGCTATCACCAGGCCCTGGTGCACCGTCAGAGGCTGGCTCAATGCCTGAGCTTATCCAACGCATGAAAGGCAAAGTGCCGATGATCGGCATTTGTCTTGGTCACCAAGCAATTGTTGAGGCATACGGCGGCACCGTTGATGGCGCGGGCGAAATCATTCACGGTAAGGTCTCTATGATGGAGCACCAAAACCATGCGATTTACCAAAACCTACCATCACCACTTGCAATTGCACGTTACCACTCGCTAGTTGCGACCAAGGTTCCTGAGAGCCTAACCATCACAGCAGAAGTGGATGACTTGGTAATGTCTGTTGTACATGAAGAAGATAAAGTTTGCGGGTTCCAGTTCCACCCGGAATCTATTATGACGACCTACGGAGCAACACTGTTGGCCAATGCCATTGAATGGGCACTTGAAGAACAAACTTCAGCGACCCCACTCACTGCTTAAAAAGCACTTGGCACATAAGAAATTTAGGAGAGGAAATATGGAAGCAATCATCAACCCTATTATTACCAAACTGTACGAGCAAGAATCGCTTACTCAGGAAGAGAGCCAACAGCTATTCGACATCATTATCCGTGGTGAACTAAATCCAATTTTGATGGCGTCAGCGCTGACTGCACTAAAAATCAAAGGCGAAACGCCAGACGAAATTGCAGGCGCGGCAAAAGCACTGCTGGCAAACGCAAACCCATTCCCTCGTCCAGATTATGATTTCGCGGATATCGTAGGTACTGGCGGCGACGGTCACAACACCATCAACATTTCAACCACTGCGGCGTTTGTTGCTGCAGCATGTGGTCTAAAAGTAGCGAAACACGGTAACCGCAGCGTTTCAAGCAAATCGGGTTCTTCTGACCTTCTTGATTCATTTGGTATCAACCTAGCTATGAGCGCAGAAGATACGCGCAAAGCGGTAGACGATATCGGTGTTGCTTTCCTATTTGCACCTCAATACCACGGTGGTGTGCGCCATGCGATGCCAGTGCGTCAAACCATGAAAACACGCACCATCTTTAACATTCTTGGCCCACTGATTAACCCTGCTCGTCCTAACATCGAATTGATGGGCGTTTACAGTGAAGAACTGGTTCGTCCTATCGCAGAAACCATGCTACAAATGGGTATGAAGCGCGCCGCTGTAGTACACGGCAGTGGTTTGGACGAAGTAGCAATTCACGGTGAAACAACCGTTGCCGAAATCAAAGACGGTAAGATCACAGAATACAAATTAACGCCTGCAGACTTCGGTCTAGAAGCGCACCCACTAGAAGCAATCAAAGGTGGCGACCCTGAAGAAAACAAAGCGATCATTACCAACATTCTGACGGGTAAAGGTACAGACGCACAATTGGGCGCAGTGGCAGTGAACGTTGCTCTGCTAATGCGTCTATTCGGCCACGAAGATTTAAAAGCCAACACGCAACAAGCGATTGAGGCAATGAATTCAGGCAAGGCGTACCATTTGGTACAACAACTTGCCGCACACGCTTAAGGAATTGAAGAAGATGACTGACTTCAACACTCAGCAAGCTGACAACCTGTCTGAACACGTTTCTAAGAAAGAAGCAGAAATGGCAGAAGTACTGGCGAAAATTGTCCGCGACAAATATCAGTGGGTAGCAGACCGTAAGGTGTCTCAACCGCTAAGCACATTTCAGTCTGATTTGCAGCCATCGGACCGCAGCTTCTACGATGCTCTGAGTGGCGAAAAGACGGCCTTCATCACCGAATGTAAGAAGGCATCTCCTTCTAAAGGTTTGATTCGTGATCACTTCGACTTGGATTACATTGCATCGGTTTACAACAACCACGCAGATGCAATTTCAGTCCTAACAGACGAGAAGTACTTCCAAGGTAACTTTGATTTTCTTCCTCAAGTACGTGGTCAAGTCAAACAACCCGTTCTGTGCAAAGACTTCATGGTAGATACCTACCAAGTTTACCTAGCACGTCATTACAGTGCTGATGCCGTGCTACTGATGCTTTCTGTCCTGAATGACGAAGAGTATAAAGCGCTAGAGGAAGCAGCACACAGCCTGAACATGGGTATCTTGACCGAAGTCAGCAACGAAGAAGAGCTTCATCGTGCAGTTAAGCTAGGCGCACGCGTTATCGGCATTAATAACCGTAACCTTCGCGACCTAAGTACCGATTTGAATCGTACTAAAGAACTGGCACCGACCATTCGTGAACTGGCTCCTAACGCAACAGTAATCTCAGAATCTGGCATTTATACACATCAACAAGTTCGTGATTTAGCGGAATACACAGACGGCTTCTTGATTGGTAGTTCACTGATGGCGGAAGACAACCTTGAACTTGCAGTACGTAAAGTGACGTTAGGCGAAAACAAAGTCTGTGGCTTAACGCACCCAGATGACGCAGCGAAAGCGTACCAAGCTGGTGCGGTATTTGGTGGTCTGATTTTTGTCGAGAATTCGAAGCGTGCGGTCGACCTTGAAGGTGCGCGCTTAACCATGAGCGGTGCTCCACTGAACTATGTAGGCGTTTTCCAAAATCACGATATCGATTTTGTTGCTTCTGTCGTCACCTCTTTGGGTTTAAAAGCGGTGCAACTGCACGGTCAAGAAGACCAAGCTTACGTTAATCAGCTAAAAGCAGAGCTACCAGCATGTGTTGAAATCTGGAAAGCTTACGGTGTGACAGATGCGAAGCCAGAACTGCTTTCGGACAACATTGACCGTCACCTATTAGATGCACAAGTTGGCACTCAAACAGGTGGAACCGGACAAGTGTTCGACTGGTCACTGATCGGTGACCCAAGTCAAATTATGCTAGCGGGCGGACTGTCGCCAGAAAATGCTCAACAAGCAGCGACACTAGGTTGCTTGGGATTAGATTTAAACTCTGGTGTAGAAAGCGCACCAGGCAAAAAAGATTCACAGAAGTTGCTTGCGGCCTTCACCGCCATTCGCAACTACTAAAGCTGGACATCAGCTAAAAAATTTAAAGCTATTCGTAGCGAAAAATACGAGAAGGAATATAACGATGGCAAAACTGAATGCCTACTTTGGCGAATACGGCGGTCAGTACGTTCCGCAAATTCTAGTTCCAGCGCTGGAGCAACTAGAGCAAGCGTTTATCGACGCGCAAGAAGATCCAGAATTCCGCAGCGAATTCATGACGCTTCTTCAAGAGTATGCGGGTCGTCCAACGGCTTTGACTCTAACTCGTAACCTAACCAAAGGTACGAAAACCAAACTGTACCTAAAACGTGAAGACCTACTTCACGGTGGCGCGCACAAGACCAACCAAGTGTTAGGTCAAGCTCTGCTTGCAAAACGCATGGGTAAAAACGAAATCATCGCAGAAACGGGGGCAGGCCAACACGGTGTAGCAACTGCACTAGCGTGTGCACTACTTGGCCTTAAGTGTCGCGTTTACATGGGTGCAAAAGACGTTGAGCGTCAAAGCCCGAACGTATTCCGTATGAAGCTAATGGGCGCAGAAGTTATTCCTGTCCACTCGGGTTCAGCAACGCTTAAAGACGCATGTAACGAAGCGCTACGCGACTGGTCTGCAACTTATGAAGATGCGCATTACCTACTAGGTACAGCGGCAGGCCCTCACCCATTCCCAACGATCGTGCGTGACTTCCAACGCATGATTGGTGAAGAAACGAAGAATCAGATTTTGGCACGTGAAGGTCGTCTTCCTGATGCGGTTATCGCATGTGTGGGCGGTGGTTCAAACGCGATTGGTATGTTTGCTGACTTCATCGAAGAAGAAAGCGTTCGCCTAATTGGTGTTGAGCCAGCAGGTAAAGGTATCGATACTGACCAGCACGGTGCACCACTTAAGCATGGTAAAACAGGCATCTTCTTCGGTATGAAAGCACCATTGATGCAAGATCCAAACGGCCAAGTAGAAGAGTCTTACTCGGTGTCTGCTGGCCTTGATTTCCCTTCAGTTGGTCCACAGCACGCACACCTAAACGCAATTGGCCGTGCTGAATACGACAACGTGACAGACGATGAAGCGCTAGAAGCATTCCAAGAGATTGCACGCCATGAAGGCATCATCCCTGCACTTGAATCTTCTCACGCCGTGGCACACGCACTGCGTATGGCTCGTGAGAATCCAGAAAAAGAGCAATTATTGGTCGTTAACCTGTCAGGTCGTGGTGACAAAGACATCTTCACCGTACACGCCATCTTAGAAGAAAAAGGAGCAATCTAATGAGCCGTTATGAGAAGATGTTTACGCGCCTAAACGAAAAGAACCAAGGCGCATTTGTACCGTTCGTAACGGTTTGCGATCCAAACGCCGAGCAGTCTTACAAAATCATGGAAACACTGGTCGAGTCTGGCGCAGATGCACTTGAACTTGGTATTCCATTCTCAGATCCGCTAGCCGATGGCCCGACCATCCAAGGCGCTAACATTCGTGCGCTAGATTCAGGCGCAACACCGGATATCTGCTTCGAACAAATCGGTAAGATCCGAGCTAAGTACCCAGAGCTACCTATTGGCCTTCTGATGTACGCGAACCTTGTTTACTCTCGTGGTATCGAAAACTTCTATGAGCGTTGTGCAAAAGCAGGCATCGATTCTGTTTTGATTGCAGACGTACCAACTAATGAAAGTGCCGAGTTCGTTGCGGCTGCAGAGAAGTTTGGTATTCACCCGATCTTCATCGCACCACCAACGGCAAGTGACGAAACACTGAAGCAAGTATCAGAGTTAGGTGGCGGCTACACTTACCTACTATCTCGTGCAGGCGTTACTGGCGCAGAAACCAAAGCAAACATGCCTGTAGGTCATATGCTGGATAGACTGAACCAATTTGATGCGCCACCAGCACTACTTGGTTTTGGCATCTCAGAGCCAGCACAGGTGAAACAAGCACTAGAATCTGGTGCGGCAGGGGCTATTTCCGGTTCGGCTGTCGTGAAGATCATTGAAGCGAACGTTGAGCAGCCACAAATTATGCTCGACAAGCTAGGTGAATTCGTTTCTGCAATGAAAGCTGCCACTCAAAAAATAATTTCAGTTTGATATGACACAACAACGCCCGCTTAACATTATGTTTAGTGGGCGTTTTCTTACTATCGCGTTTATACCACGTCATTTTTTGTTCAACGTCCGCACTTTCCAAATCTATCTCAAGCAGAGCACGCAAAGAGTGTTAAGCTTGGGTAACTTAACTCACTCAATAAAGCAATGTGCAGTAAGGTTGCTACATGGAAGAAGTCAAAACACTGCTAGCCAAATGTCCTGTACTATCAGGGCTGCCAGATAAAGGGCTTAGTGAAGCAGCGCAAATGACTAAGGTTCGCTGCTTCGACGAAAAAGCACTGATTTGCAATAAAGGTGCGCTTCAATCTTCTCTTATGGTCATAGCTCAAGGTGCAGTGAGAGTGAACTCAATTAGTTCAAAAGGCAAAGAAGTCACACTGATGATTTTCGAAGCTGGTGGCTGGTTTGGAGACAATGTTTTTTCTCCCGGTATGCCTCGTATTTTTGGTGCGACCGCGCATTCTGACGTGACTGTAATGGAGCTTCCTGGAGATAAATTTCGCCAATTACTCGCCAAATACCCTCAAAGTTACCCCACTATACTCGACTTACTTAGCCGCCGCTTGTGGTCTGCTATTTCTGTTATCGAAGATGACGCGATTAGAGGAATTGAAGAACGAGTCGCCAAAAGGTTACTGCTGCTTGCAGAATACCAACTTAATCAAGCGATCGATACTCGACCATGCGTTGTCAGGGTAACAAGAGAACATATCGCTAACATGATGGGGCTAACTCGTCAGAGCGTACACAAGATACTAAAACGATTAGAAAGTATCGGGATGCTAGAGCTAAACTATGGCTCAGTAACCATTACCAATCCGAAACGCTTAGAAGAATACTTTAAAGAACTCGAGCAATAGATCCATTCAACAAACGGTAAGTATTGTCTAACGACAGCTAAAAAGCTTATGCATCTAATTAGTTAAGAGCACAACACCATTTGCGCTTAGGCAAGTGGCGCTGTGACACAAAAACCATTGAATTGACTAAGCTATATTCAATTCAGATTTCAACTCACGTTTCAAAATCTTTCCTGTCGCACTCATCGGGAGGTGTTCACGAATTTCGACATAACGAGGATATTTAAACGAGGCTAATTGCTCTTTACCCCACTTTTGTAATGAATCGGCGTCAATGTATTCTTTTGGTTTAAGTACAACGTAGGCTTTTATCTCTTCGCCATACTCTTCATTTGGAATCCCTATCACCGCGACCATTGAAACGGCAGGATGAGTCATGAAAACTTCTTCAATTTCTCTGGGATAAACATTAAATCCACCTCGAATGATCAGATCTTTCATTCTATCGACAATAAATAAATTACCTGAACTGTCAAAGCGGCCCACATCACCAGTATGGAACCAACCATTTTGTAGCGCAGATTCAGTAACTTCTGGGCGGTCAAGATATCCCTTCATAACATTATGACCACGCACAACAATCTCACCTTCTTCGCCTATCGGTAGTGCATTACCTTCAATATCGATAACTTTTACTTCGACACCTTGAACCGGTTGACCTACCGAGCCTGGTATGCGCTCCTGATCCAAATGATTAAAACATGCAATAGGACTTGTCTCCGATAACCCGTATCCTTCTAAGATCGGCACATTAAATGTTTCTTCAAAGGTTCGAAAGATTTCGGTTGGCAATGGCGCACCACCGCTTACTGCAACACGCAATGACGAGGTATCAAATTGATGCTGCACATGAAGCAGACCGATGTACATCGTTGGCACACCAGCAAATATCGTCACCCTATGTTTTTCCACCAGCTCAAGAACATGTTTAGGCTCAAACCTAGGCACTAACACCAATGTTGCCCCGCCCAAAACACTAGCATTTAAGTGGACGGTTTGACCAAATGTATGAAATAAAGGCAAAGTTACTAAGTGAATATCATCGGCCTGGCTGCCCATAATGTTTTGTGCCACCAGAGCGTTCATTATGATGTTCTGCTGAGTCAGCTCAGCGCCTTTTGGTAAGCCTGTCGTGCCTGATGTATACAAAATCACACAAGTATCATCCGCATTACGCGGTATATAATCCGGCAACGGTTGGACATCGGCTATAAACGCATTGAGAGTTATTACACCATTCCAATAGCTTTGATCTTGAGATTGAGTCAATACGACTATGCCTTCGCATGTATCGACTTGTTCAAAGGCTTTGACACCCTCTTTTGCCATTGGCAGTTCTTTCGTCCCTTCAAAGCAGAAATAAAACTTCGCTTTTGAATCTTCTAAGTGATACTTAATTTCTCGCGCTTTTAAAAGCACATTTAATGGGACTGCAACCGCGCCAGCTTTTTGTATTGCATAATAAACAAACGCGAAAAAAGGAATGTTTGGGCATGAAATCGCAACGCGGTCACCTGGCTTTACGCCTTTATTGATTAAAGACGCTGCGATCTTGCCGGCGATCGCATCAAACTGCGCATAATTTATCTTTTCAGCGCCACATATCAACGCCGTTTTATCTGGTTTACTCGCAGCATTTCTTTGTAACGCAGCAGCAAGATTCATCATAGTCTCTTCACCTCTTACTTGTCTTTCTCGTCTAATCAGCTCAGGAGCATTAACTAAGCAAGTTATCTCTAACACTGGATCGTCAGCATTTGAGTCTCACCAGTCATTAGCATTTAACATTATGTTTACAACGCAATCAGGACTAAGAATGTAAAGCAATTAACATTTCAGAAGGCAAATTAATAAAAGTGTGAGCTTGAAAGAGATGAATTGTTATAAATATCAACCCAAGTCACTAAAAACTCTGACTGCAATAGCAAATACAAAAGCGGTTAAAATTAACAAAAAGAAAACAAATAAAGAAAAATAAACTTGAACAATCCTAAGCGCGACCCTTATAAGAAAAATCAATAGCAAACGTTTGCCATTGAACAAAACTTTATCGTTCGTCAATAAAATATCGATTAATCCATCAATAATACCTTGCTGCATATTGCCAATTGTAAACGATAAGTGTAAAAAGCAAGGCGAGATAATTATCCGTAAATCCATTTATGGTTAGTGGGTAATTTTAGGATTTTACATTTTATTAGCACAGAGGTTATGGAAGTGTTAAAAGAAAAGAGTTTGCTAAACAACATTGGCGTACAAGTCGTAATCGCCATGATCGTGGGCACAGCCGTTGGTGCCATGATGGGTCATGATGCGACAGTGTTCGCTCCTTTAGGTGCTATCTTTATCAACTTAATCAAAATGTTGGTTATTCCTTTGGTCGCTGTAGCCTTGATTTCTGGCGCCGCTGGTCTTGGGAACAGCCAGTCAGCAGGTAAAGTTGGCATCGTCACTCTAGGTTATTTTGGTTTAACATCCGCCCTAGCCGTTGCGCTTGCACTATTTATGGGTGAAGTATTCCAACCAGGCATGGGTATCGACGTCTCTGGCGTTGAAGGCATGTTCTCAGCAGAATACGCTTCAAAAGGTGAACTACCTACTTTCTGGGCAACCATCACTGGTATGATCCCAACCAACGTTTTCCAATCACTAAATGAAGCAAACATCCTACAGATCCTCGTTTTCTGTATGTTCTTTGGTATTGCGATTTCTAAGCAAGCAAAAGAGCGTCGTGAACCAATCATCAATGGTGTTAACTGCATCGTTGACGCAATGGTTTGGATGATCAACAAAGTAATGATCATTGCACCTATCGGTGTATTTGGTCTGATGGCAGAAGCCGTCGGTACGTTCGGTTTTGGTGCGCTAATGGTGGTGTTTAAACTGTTCGTTGTTTACGTTGCCGCCATCCTAATCTTCGGTTTCGTTGTTTACCCAGCAATGGTGCATGTTTTCACGAAGACATCTGCGAAGAAATTCCTGTCTTCAATGAAGAAACCGCAAGCAGTTGCGCTTTCAACAGCGTCTTCTATGGCAACACTGCCTGTTACAATGGACACCTGTGAAAAAGAGCTGGGCGTAAAAAATTCAACTGCATCATTTGTTCTGCCTCTAGGCGCAACGATCAACATGTCAGGTAATGCGATTTACTATGGCTTGGTTGCTATCTTCTTTGCTCAACTGTTCAATATCGATCTAGGCATGGGCGCTTACATTGCAATTATCGTAACGTCTACATTGGGTGCGGTTGGTCAAGCGGGTGTTCCTGGCCCTTCTTTCCTAGTGGTTGCCGTGCTTCTTGCCGCTGGCATTCCAATTGAAGGTCTACCGCTGCTATTCGCTCTTGACCGTATTTTCGATATGATTCGTACAGCACTGAACATCACAGGTGATGCTGCATGTGCAGTTATCGTTGATGCGCTAATTGAAGAAGAAACGGCAGAAGCTGAGCTAAAAAAGCAAGAAGCCTAACCCTTTCTTGAATAGACCAAAAACCGCTCATAATGAGCGGTTTTTTTGTCTTTTCTTGCATTACGTAACTATACAAATAGAAACCGATGGCATAAATTTTTCAAAATGATATAAACCATTACAAAATATAACAAAACGTTAGAGCTAGGTTATATCATGAGTCTTGAGCAATCTTTGGAATATCTCACCAAAATAAATTTGCCGATCGAATCAAAGCAGCAGGCCCTGGTTGACTCAGTTATTCTTACCCTAACGAAACAAAAACGAGATGCTCTTTTTCAACAGGTTGCTCTGTATCGAATAAAACTGCTTAAATCTCTCTTTCCTAAACACGCATCAAAAAGTCTTTCTGCACTATTTGAGTTAATGGATTATCGAGATTTAGTGCAACAGTATCCGACAGGTTTCTCCAAAGAGATTCGTTTACTTGAACAACTTGCCGCAGATTGTTACCCGCATTGGATGGTTTTCTGGTGTCAATGCGAGATCGAAGCAATCAAGCAAAAATATCCTTCAAACGAAGCTGCGATTCCTACTCCGCTTCCGTTTGACGACCACAGCTATACTAGCGTGTTAATTGAAGATATCGCAGATTGCGATCTTGAGGTAATGCTGCCAAATCATGCAGCGTTAATGCCGATTTCCGAAGCGATCACACTGAGTAATCTTGAGCTTTTCGTCCAAACTGAACAATGGTTTGAAATCTTGCCTCTTTTATCACTCTCGCAAAAAGGGCAGCACTTTGCCCTCTTGCTCAAATCGTCATCTTCACCAATCATGGTCTCCTCCGCTTTAGTGCAAAGCTGGCATCAACGAAATAACTGGCTCAGTTACTCACCACAGTTTAGTAACGAACAATGGCAGTTTTGCTTTCCTAATCATGGGTACAGTGTTCTCAATCAACTGGGTATTTTGGAGTGTCGTGCTCTAACTCATGAGCACACTCTTATTGAGTTTGATGCTCAGTTTCAATCTCGTGTAAAGAACAGTGAAGCGGTTTGCGAAGTACTGCGTCTTACGGTGGGAGGCAACATTCAACAAAAGCTGTATTTTTTGTATCTGGCGCAAAAAACTATGATGAGCGAGCTCTATAAAGCAGGCTATAAGCTCGGCTTTACCATTATTGAGCAAGTATTTATGTTAAATTTCTATCAATCTATTGATTTAAGTGCCTACTTTCACTCAGGATACCGCGACATTAACGGTGACGGTACCAAGACATACCGCGGTTTCTGGAATTTAGGTATGATGGTTGAAGCATTTCAAGACATACAATTTCGCGACTACAAACATTGCGTACGAACAAAAAGAATGGATAAAAAGGTGAATGAGCATGCTTGATGTTCATTTGCACGGTCTCTTTTACCCAAAAGCAATGGCATTGTACGCGACTGTACTAATAGTATTCGCTTGGCTACTGTATTACTGCTATCGCCTAAAACAGAAGAGTGAATCAATCTTAGGCTCGCATCACGCGCCTTACATCGCTTATTCCAGCTGTATCATTGTTTGGATAAGCAGCAACGCCTATTTCCATACCGATTTATTGCCAGAATTAGGCTCTGTTGGTGGCATTTTTATGGCTAAGTTAGCGAACTTAGCGTCTTTTTTCGCCTTTGCGTTTGCATTCTATTTTTCTTGCCAGTTAACCGCAGATGTTAAAAAAACAGCGGTCAAAGTCTGGCAAAAAGTCGTCTTTGTCGCACTAGCAACGTATTCACTGTACATCAACTTAGTGCCGAATCTTACTGTCGAAAATGTCACCATTAGTGGTCCAAGCCAGTTCGTCATTGAATTTGGCCCACATACCTCATATTTTTTCATTAGTTTGCTAGCTTTCGTGGTACTAACGCTGCTTAACTTGATTGCCATGCGCGCTAACAGCAGCAAGCTCACGCTAGCAAAAAGCAACTATATGATCGCTGGCATTTTGGTATTCATGTTATCTACGGCAGTGATACACCTTGGAATGACGTATTTCCTTGGCGACTTCTCCCTAACTTGGTTACCACCAGCACTTTCAATCAGCGAAATGTTGTTTGTGGGCTATGCCCTACTTACCTCTCGCTTCTACAGCGCTAAATATCTCACGTACTTAACGGTAAGCGCGCTCTTAGTCTGCGCCATTTTTGTTCTGCCGCTAGGGGCGATATTTATTCCTATCTCTGAAGATAACCAATGGCTTGTTGCGGTACCTTTATGCGCGCTTATCGGTATCACTTGGCACTTGCTTTTTAAGCGAGTCAGTCGTTTCGCTTCGTATTTTATTTATGGGAAACGACACACTCCCGTTCAGCAAATCCTTGGGTTAGAGGAAGAGTTTAAACGCTCAATAGATGATGCTATGCGTCAGTTGGCATCGTTACTTAACATACCAAACAACAAGCTACAGCTAGTCACTAGCAATTACACAGAAACGTTTTACGAAGAGTACCTGCCGTCAAGCAAGTCAGTTCTCGTGCTAGATGAGTTGTCTGAAGAAATTGATTATGCCTCCTCTTCTAAAGGGTCGATGAGAAAGCTCTACGAGCGCATGCGCTCAAGCAATACTGCGCTCGTTATGCCTCTCTTCGGTCGTGGAAAGTCTGTTACTCACTTACTAATTTCTTCACATAAAATAGATAATAAGCTGTTTTCTAATGAAGAAATCTCAGCTCTGCAAACGTTATTAGTTCGCATCCAGAGCACCATTGAAGCCGATAGAAAGGTACGCCAAAGCCGTGCGCTGGCTAACTCCATTGCACATGAAATGCGTAACCCTCTCGCTCAAGTACAATTACAATTTGAAGCTTTAAAACAGCATATAGAGTCAAACGCCTCACTGGATACGCTAAAAAGAGAAATTGATAAAGGTGAAGCCGCCATACAACGCGGTAGACAACTTATCGATATTATTTTACGAGAAGTTAGCGACAGTTCACCAGAGCATGAGCCTTTAGCTCTCACTTCCATACATAAAGCCATCGACCAAGCAGTAAGCCGTTATGGTTTTGAAAACGATCAAATAATAGAGAGAATTAACCTACCACAGGCACACGATTTTGTCGCGAAGTTAAATGAGACCCTGTTTAACTTTGTCATTTTCAATTTGATTCGTAACGCTATCTACTATTTTGATTCTTATCCCGACAGTCAAATTGAGATTCGTACCCAGACGGGGGCTTACGAAAACATTCTGATCTTCCGAGATAGTGGGCCAGGTATAGATAGCAGTATCTTACACAAGATATTTGATGACTTTTTCTCGTATCAAAAAAGCGGAGGCAGTGGCTTAGGTTTGGGCTATTGCCAACGTGTTATGCGCTCCTTCGGAGGACGAATAGAGTGCCAGTCTGAATTGAACGAGTTCACAGAATTCTACTTGTATTTCCCAGTCGTACCAAACGCACCAAAACCAGAGACATTAAGAGCACCGGACTTTGATAGCTGGAAAGCAACTGCATCACATTTTGAAAATCATTCAGCTCAACACGTACAAGTATCTAAAGATGCACCAACAGTGCTCATTGTTGATGACAAAGAGGTGCAACGCACCTTGGTACAGATGTATTTAAAAAGGCTGGGAGTCAACAGCTTACAAGCAAATAATGGAGCCTCTGCGGTAGAACTATTCCACTCTCACAAGATTGATCTCGTTCTTATGGATGTCCAAATGCCGGTAATGAATGGATTTGACGCAAGCCAACGGATTAAGCAAATCACATCCTCCGTTCCAATCATTGCCTTATCTGGTGAGTCTGGAGCTAGAGAGTTGGAGCTAATTTCGAAACTCATGGATGACAGACTCGAAAAGCCCACCACGTTAAATGCACTTCAAGTCGTCATCCAAAGATGGTTACAGAACGAGAATTCTGCGCCTTCCAACACTTTTTAATCTGCAAATATAGAATTGGCACTAGGTGTGCATTATTGGAGTAAATCGAATTATCCAGAAGGTCAAGCAGGCTGCAAAAGAGTAGCGTATGAGCTTGATAAGGAGATCGCCATGTTACTTCATCGACATACATACTACGGCTTGATTCATCATGGAATCAAAACACTGTTACTTGATCGCTTAGGCCACTATACAGAAGAAGAGTATCATCAATATCTGAGCCTGATGACTGGTAAATCCACTTGCTTCACGATGTCTCTCGAAGAGCTAGAAGCAACGGTCGATAACTTACTACGGGAAGGCTATTTAGAAGATGTAAAAACGCTTATTTCCCAATATCAACGTGTTGCTTAAGGTTTAAAACTCTCAACTCTATTGCCGCTTCACGCGGCAATTTTTATTCCTTCCATTTGCTGTTTCGACGTGGAAGAAGCTTGCGGGCTGTACGATATACTAAGCGTTACTATTCTTACCTTAACTTCCTCAGTATTCACATCTTGTCAGATTCCGTTAGACTGTCTTCAATTCAATAATTAGGTAGATTTTGCCATCATGAAGCAGATCCTAGACTTTATACCACTCATCGTTTTCTTCGCTTTATACAAGCTGTACGACATCTACGTGGCGACAGGTGCACTGATCGTAGCAACAGCCATTCAGCTTGTCGTCACCTATGCGCTATATAAGAAAGTCGAAAAGATACAGCTAATAACATTTGTTATCGTCACTATCTTCGGCGGCATGACCCTTTTCTTCCACGACGACAATTTTATAAAGTGGAAAGTCACCATCATTTACGCGATTCTGGCGATTGGCTTAGCAGTGAGCCACGCATTGGGAAAATCAGCCATCAAAGGTATGCTAGGCAAGGAAATTACGTTACCTGACGCTGTTTGGGCAAAGATTAACTGGGCTTGGGTTGGCTTCTTCTCATTCTTCGCTGGCCTAAACATTTATATTGCTTACGAATTGCCGTTGGATGTTTGGGTTAACTTCAAAGTATTTGGAATGTTGATCGCGACATTTGCCTACATGATTGCGACTGGCTTTTACATTTATAAACACATGCCAAAAGAACAAAAAAATAACTCATCCGATGTGTCCACTGATGATTAAAAACTCAGTTTTGCTATAATCCGCGACTTCACAGCGACCTTAGGGTCGCTGTTTTGCTCCATGTATCAGTAAACCGCTCAAACAACGTACCGTTTTCAGACCATTCTTGCTGCTGTAAATCAACTTTCTCTGTTCCGGTATCTGCGGTTTTTTAAGGACCTTTGGTTCTAGGTATTTACTATGTTGGCGCTTAGTTTGAGCGCCTTTAAGATTTAGGATGTCACAATGAGTCAAGAAATTAGCTCTCCGAAAGGTCAAATGCTGCTTCGTACCCTTGCAATGCCTGCAGATACAAACGCCAATGGCGATATTTTTGGCGGTTGGATAATGTCTCAGCTCGACTTAGCGGGCGCGATTCTGGCAAAAGAGATCTCTTGTGGTCGCGTTGTCACCGTTTCGGTATCAAGCATTACGTTCAAAAAACCTGTTGGTGTGGGCGATGTCGTATGCTGCTACGGCGAATGCACTAAGATCGGCCGCACATCCATGAGTGTCGATTTGGAAGTATGGGTCAAACCCGTCAAAGCTCACGGTGTTGGCGAACGCTTCATGGTTTGTGATGCGACCTTCAACTACGTAGCCATTGACAGTGAAGGTAAACCACGTCCGGTTCAGAATTAGTCAACCTACGACGCTAACAGTTAGAAAGGATCTCACATTTTCTGTTGTTCACTTGTGAGAGACACAAAAAAGGCGTTAAATTAACACTTTACCCTACCAATTAAGGAACTATGCTATGTGGTATGTCATCTTTTCACAGGACGTTGAGAACTCGTTGGAAAAACGCATGAGCGTTCGCCCACAACACTTGGATCGCTTACAAAAGCTACAAGACGAAGGCCGCCTTCTTACAGCTGGTCCGATGCCTGCGATAGATTCTGACAATCCTGGTGAAGCTGGATTTACGGGCTCAACTGTCATCGCTGAATTCGCCTCTCTAGAGGATGCTAAAGCGTGGGCAGAAGCCGATCCTTATGTAGCGGCTGGTGTTTACGATCATGTAATCGTGAAACCGTTCAAAAAAGTGTTTTAATTTATGAAAAAATTACTGTGTCTTTTCTTGGTATTTGGTGCTCTGGCTGGCTGTTCATCAACCGATGATAAGCAGCGCCAACTTGAGCTTATGGCATCAAACCGAGCAGGAGTTTTGTCTGCGGGTCTCCCTTTAGAGTACGGTCCACTGCAAATAATGCGTGTCTCATCCAACAAAAATGTTGTAGAGATGATGATGATTTATAACGATGGCGCACTCGGTGCAAAGCCGTTAAATCAAGTACTGAATACCAGTATCTATACCTACTGCAGCAACCCAGAAGTTCGCAAGCAAATTGATATGGGCTTGATGTATCGTATTAAGGTACGTAATTCTCGCGGTCAGTTGATGGCAGATGAGTTGGTTTCCGCACAGACTTGTACTCAGGTGAAGTAGCTACAGTAATTTTTGTTGCTTTCGGCACGAGACGATGATTCGCTATTATTGAATAATCTGAAAACGAAAGTTAACAATTAAGAATAGAAAAACGGAGACCACAGTCTCCGTTTTTATTTGCTGTAACGATGTGTTACGCCAGCTCAGCACGGAGCTTCTTCGCCGCTGAAACCAGATTTGCCAATGCGGCTTCTGTCTCCTTCCAGTTTCGTGTTTTCAGACCACAATCTGGGTTTACCCACAAACGTTGAGCCGGAATTTTTTCTGCCGCTTTCTTGATTAAACCTTCAATCCATTCTTCCGTAGGAATGTTTGGTGAGTGAATGTCATAAACACCAGGGCCAATTTCGTTCGGGTAATTGAACTCTTCAAATGCTTTCAGCAGCTCCATATTTGAGCGAGATGTTTCAATGGTAATGACGTCCGCATCGAGTGCCGCAACCGAATCAATGATTTCATTGAACTCGCTGTAACACATATGAGTGTGAATCTGAGTTTCTGGTTTTGCACTTGCCGCAGAGACCTTAAACGCATTTACGGCCCATTCTAAGTACGCTTTGTGATCGCGTTTTTTGAGTGGTAAACCTTCTCGAATGGCTGGCTCATCAATTTGAATGATATTGATGCCTGCATCTTGCAGGTCAGACACCTCATCACGTAGTGCCAAAGCAAGTTGCTGCGCAATTTCTTGACGTGTGATGTCTTCACGTGGGAACGTCCAACATAAAATCGTTACTGGTCCAGTCAACATGCCTTTCATCTGTTTGCTGGTTAGCGACTGGGCGTACGTCGACCATTCAACTGTGATCGGTTTTTCACGTTCAATGTCAGCAACTACAATGGCAGGTTTCACACAGCGAGAACCATAACTCTGTACCCAACCAAATTTGGTCGTTTGAAAACCCGCCAAGTTCTCAGCGAAGTATTCCACCATGTCGTTACGCTCTGCTTCACCATGAACTAGCACATCTAGGTCGAGCGCCTCTTGACGTTTTACTGCGTCAGCAATATGTCCTTTAAGTGCTTGGATATATTCAGACTCAGATAATTGACCTGTACGATAAGCGCTGCGCTGCACCCGGATTTCACCCGTTTGAGGAAAAGAGCCGATTGTCGTTGTTGGCAACAAAGGCAAGCCCAATACTTCAGCTTGATGCGCAGCACGCTCTGCATAAGGTGCGCTGCGCTCGGCAAGTGACGCGGTAATGTTGTTTAAACGCGCTTGTACTTGAGGTTTATTCACATGTGTTGCTGTCTTGCGCGCTTTGATTGTCTGGCTATAGGTATCACAAGCGAGAATCGCATTTTGATCACCATCGAGCGCTCGGCCAAGCAAGGCGACTTCTGCCACTTTTTGTTTTGCAAAGGCAAACCAACTTTTTACTTCTTCGCTCAGTTCTGTTTCCAGTGCTAAATCAACAGGGCTATGTAGAAGAGAACATGAACTGGCAACCCAAAGTTTGTCGCCCAGTTTCTCTTTGACTGGCTGTAGACGCTCGAGTTGGGCACTTAAATCCGAACGCCACACGTTACGACCATTCACAACGCCAGCAGAAAGCACCCACCCCTCCGGTAACTTGGCAACCACATCGTCAAGCTGCTGAGGGACGGCAGATAAATCGATATGCAAACCATCCACCGGTAGCTCTACAATTTTGTCTAGCGTATCGCTTACGGAGTCAAAGTACGTCGTTAGCAGCACTTTTACATCGCTTCGAATCACTTGGTAGGCCAGCTTAAACGAATCAGCCCATTTGCTTTCTAGCTCCAGTGACAAAATTGGCTCATCAATCTGAACCCACTCAACACCTTGACTTGCTAGCTTTGCCAAAATAGCTTGGTAAGCAGTAAGTAAGCGTGGTAGCAGGGTTAAGCGGTCAAACCCTTCTTCGACCTCTTTGCCCAAGTAAAGGTAACTGACTGGGCCAAGCAAAACAGGCTTCACTTGGTGGCCAGCTTGAAGCGCTTCGTTGACTTCTTCAAACAGTTGCGGCCAGCTCACTTCAAACGTATCGTCCTTGCTGAATTCAGGGACAATGTAATGGTAGTTTGTGTTGAACCATTTGGTCATATCCGATGCCGCAGCGCCCGCACAGCTGCAACCCGCCTGAGATTGACCGCGACCCACTTTGAACAACGTATCCAGGTTAGGGAAACCATCAGCGTGACGCTTTGGCACATGACCCAATAGCAACGTGGTCGTCAGTACATGATCGTACCAAGCGAAGTCGCCAGCGGTGGCAAAACTCAAGCCAGCATCTGTTTGCGTTTGCCAGTTTTTAGCGCGCAGATCTGCTCCAACCTTTTTAAGCTCTGCTTGATCAATTTCTCCGCGCCAGTATTTTTCCTGAGCGAATTTTAATTCTCGTTTTTCACCGATGCGTGGATAACCTAATATGTGAGTCGTTGTCGCCATGTCCCTATTCCTTTCTCAATTTTGTTCAATTTGTTTGGATCAGAGCATCTTTCGGTAAAGAATAAGATGTCTGGATGGCTAAACTATCGCTCTCATCTGATATTAGAACAACGTCCATTTATTCAACTTGTTTATTAAAAAAATTCATCATGAAGCGACATGATTCGCAAATAAAAACAACAAATAGACGTCTAGACGTTTACATATCCATTTTTTGTCGTTAAGTTATTTACACGATTGCTATTCTGTTCATAGCGAGCAACAAAGGATGAAAGGAATTCATGATAGAGCTAAAACATTTGCGGACACTCACTTCGCTTCGAGACACTGGCTCTCTAACGGCGACAGCGACCGCTTTGCATCTCACTCAGTCGGCACTGTCTCATCAGATCAAAGATTTGGAGGCGCGAATTGGAGGGCAACTGTTCCTGAGAAAGACTCGTCCGGTGAAGTTCACTTCAGAGGGAGAAATCCTATTGCGTCTTGCAGAAGATATCCTTCCGAAACTCGCAAGAGCAGAAAATGATTTAGCGAGCTTGAAAGAGGACGTCAATGGCCGATTACATATGGCCATTGAATGTCACTCTTGCTTCCAATGGCTAATGCCTGCACTTAGGGAGTACCAACTTGCTTGGCCTAGCGTAACATTGGACTTTTCCTCTGGTTTTGGCTTTGAACCACTCCCAGCTCTATTGGCAGGCGAACTCGATCTCGTTATTACTTCCGATATCCAACCTCGATCTGAAGTCCACTACGAGCCTCTATTCGACTTTGAAATGCGTTTAATTACCGCAACCAACCACCCATTGGCGGAAAAAGACATTATTGATCCGCAAGATCTCGCAGATCAAACCATGCTCTCTTATCCGGTTCAAAAACAAAGGCTAGACGTCGTAAAACACTTTCTTCAGCCAGCAGGAATAGAACCTGCGAAATGGAAGCAAGCCGACAACACTCTCATGTTAGTTCAGATGGTCTCTGCTGGATTAGGGGTGGCGGCACTACCCAATTGGGCGATTTCTGAATTTTCTCGCCAAGGTCTTATTACCAGTAAACCTTTCGGCCAAGGCTTATGGCGTCGCTTGTTTGCTGCAACGCGTCACTCAGAGAAAGAAAAGCGTTACTTACAAGCTTTTTTCGCAACCGCGAGGCTACAATGTAAAAGCCACCTTGACGGAATCAAGGTGGCTTAAAAGATTTGGGTTATGAAAGGCTTAGCGTTGATATGCTTTAAATTGGTTAGTCAATGGATCGTACTGATAACCGAGCATATCAAGCTTGCCGACTACAGACTCTACATCCATCTCATACACTGATACTAACTCGTCAAAACTGTCGCACTCTAAACGTAGCTTTTCGTTGACGATACCTAGCAAAATAGTGCTGTCCAGATTACCTACATTGCTTAAATCCATCGCGACTCTCCTCTTCGACAAGGTATATAAACAAGCGTAGTAGTAATCACGCGAATTTAAAGTGAGTGAGATCTAAAACGTGATCACCTTATACCCAAGCACCAAGAAAGCACTTGGATATAAGCCGTCTAACTTTGTCTTTAGAGTAGAGGTCAAGCCGCGAGAGAGAATAAACCTTGCAGGCTCGTCATCGACGCGAGTGCTAGCAACAAAGCTACGCTCAGTTGCACCTTTTCTGGTTTCTTATGCGTAAAAATATGCCAACACCACACGATAATTGAAGAAATTAGCATAGCTAAAGACAGCAAGATTGGCTGTGTTGCAGCGTTCAGTGCAGCTTCATTTAACTGGTAAGAAGCAAACAACGTTGCGATGACTAATAGCATTCCAGACACAATGCCAGTAACTGGTAAAATGCGGTGAAATGCCTGTAATCTGCTGCGAGCTATCGTAAGTAGCAATTGAGAAAATGACGCCCCAAGGAAAAATATCATTAGCGCCATCGCTATCGATGCTGGCCAGCTTGATTGCTCAAATACCTGAATACTTACATACGCAAAGGCCAAACCATTCGCTAAATGCATCGCCCATAGTGGCCCTTTTTCACGCGTTTTCTTGGTTTGAACCTGAGAATAGAAGTAGAAAATAGCAAACACGATCATAAATGCTTCAATGCGAAGTGACGCAACAGCGAGCCACAATACAGCTACTGCTGGCAACATTTTATGAAGACGTCCTCGCTGACCAGGACAAATATCGCCCTTGATTAGAAGCAAAGTCAGTAGCGCTTGTGCGCCAAATAGCATCGGAGGGAAAGTAACCAGCAATTGTTGAATCATGTTGAATGCACGCTCAAAAGTCATTTTGGGGGGCGATAATATCAAATCAACTATCGCCAAACCACCGAAAGTCGGCCCCCAAATGAGCTAAAACGGTAAGACAATTTTATTCACAGAGAAGCAAGATACTTCAACGCGTCTTCCTGCGTTAAAACTCCACGGTACTCTTCTTTGGTATTACACAGTACCCAAGGGAAACGAATCCCGGTTTTAACCAACTCTCGAATAACAGAGACAGGTAAATCCTCATCAACCAACACAAATTCGGTGCTCATTATCTGATTAACAGGACGTTTCCAAATTCGGCTTTCTCGTTCAGTTTCTCGCTCTGTGCCCATCGAGGGCGTTAGGTGTAAATTCACCGTCTCTTTCGTAATTAACCCAACACAACGATTTTCATTGAGAACAACTAAAGGCAAGCTTGGATTCAAATTCATGTACTCCACTGCCAAGGAGAGCGGTTCTCCAGGGTCCATAGACCTGACTTGTTCATGGCTCACAGATTGCAACACATCACTTTGCTTAGACTCAATCGCGATGTCAGAGAACAGATGCTCATAACTGTCCGCTTTATCCATCAAATCGACAGGCACGGCAGCAGAAAATAGAAAGCCCTGCATGTAATCGACACCGATTTCTGCCAATACTTGAAGTTCTTGCTTAGATTCCACGCCTTCAGCAACCACTTTTACATTCATTTGCTGTGCAAGCTCGGTGACCATTTTCACAATGTTATAGCTGGTGCTCCCTTTATGAATGTTCTTAACGAATTTTCGGTCTATTTTCAGTAAATCAAACTGCCCTTTTTCTAGATAAGAAAAAGAAGAATACCCAGTACCGAAGTCATCAATCGCGATCTCAATGCCCTCTTTCCGCACTTCCTCTAGAGCTCGAGTATGCTCCTCATCTTGTTCAAAATACGCGGTTTCTGTTAGCTCGATAGTTACTCGCTTAGGGTCTACACCACTGGCTTTAATCAAATCATGCGACCGCTGAAGGATCTGAAGAGAATCCAATTTCGTATTGAGGGAGCGATTGATGGTCACGCCCACTTCCTCGCCATAAATTTCTTGTAAGCGCGGAAAGTGCTTCAACGCAGCTTGGCAGACCACATCATCAAGTGCCGCTATGAGTTCTAGATCTTCAATAATAGCGATCATCTTTTGCGTACAATACGCATCATTTTCATCATAGAAGCGTGCGAGAGCCTCGAACTTAACCACGCTTCCGGTTTGAACGTCGATAATCGGTTGAAAGTAAACGTCCACTAGCCCACTCTCTATTTGCGCCTCCAAAAACGCCTCGAGATGTTGGCGCTTCACTAATTCAGAGTGAAGTTCACTGTCGTAAAAGTTGAAATAGCTGCCTTCACCGGAAATAGAGGACAACATTGCTTGCGCTGCATGTGCTAGCGCTTGTCTTGGTCGGTTCGTATCATAGCCAAGGATTGACACACCAGTTTGGCCTTTAACGATAGTGGCATGCATTTTTGTGCCCATTTCATTTCTAAGCTCATTAAAGAACCCTTTCATGGCAATTTGGATCAAACGAACCGGGCTCAACCATTGACAATGAGGGGTCTGCAAGCATACGACAAACACATCCCGAGATAACTGCCCCGCAATACTGGTGTAGCGACTTCGCATAATAAAATCTGCAAAACCTAATTGCTGTTCAAGCAAGTATCTCTCCGAAAACTTGGGTCTTAGTGTCATAACAATGTTGAGTTCTTTATTTCTGCTTTCATTCGCTAAGGTAGCTAATTGGAGTTCAAATTCTTTCCTCGTCGGTAAAAAGGCAGCCCAATCATGCTGTTGTTCACAACGATTTTTCATCCACAACAACGAAGCAGAAATATCCGTAGAAAATCCGAGATAAAGAATTCGTCCAGAGTGAAACGTAAGTCGGTAAATACAAAGATGATGAGCTTGGTTGCTACCGTTTGCTGTTTTGCTCAGCAAGTTACCACACCAACATCCTTCATCATTAATTTGCTGCCACAGCTGATCATAAAACGCTTGGCTATGGTGAGAGGTACTGAATATATGAGTTTTAAGCCCAACCAGATCTCGGTTTTGATAGCCCATTTGTAACTCAAAGGCGCGGTTACAACCTAAAATGCGCGTATCTTCATCGGCAACTAAAACGCCTACATTTGGCAAATCAAAAATCGTTTCGAGAATTTTCGCTAACTCCTCGCAACCAGTGATTGTTAATTGTGGAATGATAGTGCCTTGGATAATGCGCTTATTGAGCCTTTCAAAACTAATAGTAACGTGCACTAAGTTAACGTTTTTTAGCATCATGCAACAAGAAAACCGCCCCCGTCCGCCAAAGAGTTCCACTTCTAGAATTCGTTGTTTTAGCGTTTCTTGTTGCCCCATCAGCATATGATCAAACAAGTTATTTAGGCTGGTTACTGGCGTACTTATCCCAAATGCCTTTGCCATTCCTTGCTGATCACATTCGAACTCGCGAGTATCAATATCGTAAGACCACTCTATAACAGGAGTTAGACTGGAAGTCGTTTGCATTTTTGGATGCACTGTTGTCGTAGATTCACTCATACCCTAGCCCCTTTTTTTGTAATTAGCCCAAGGCTCAAAATTCACAGTCAATTCGCGACATTCCAGTTGGGACCTGCCGATCCTCTTTATAGATGGATTGTGTCAACGATAAGCCTATCGACTTAGAACTATTTCCAGAGCAGCTCAGCCTTTTGTATTTAATATGCACCAATTTGATTATAGGCTTTACCCCATATAAGCACACCATTGCTTATGCTTTGTATTAAGATTGCGACATTTTTCATGAACCGATCTATAACCATGAGGCTTTCAAGGTGAAATTAGACAGAAAATCGCCGATAGAGCATTGATATTTTTACAAACCAAATAAAACTCGATGAACTAAGCTTGAATAGATGAGTTTGTTATAGATACCTGATAATCAAATCGCTATAATTCGCGCTCCCTGGAACAGAGAGCAAAATATGACCAATAACATCACTCCTATTCATGAGTACAAAAAATACTGGGCAGAGTGTTTTGGTACGGCACCTTTCTTGCCGACCAGTCGCAAAGAAATGGATGCCCTAGGATGGGATAGCTGTGACATTATCATTGTAACCGGTGACGCTTATGTGGATCACCCAAGCTTTGGTATGGCTATCATTGGCCGCCTGCTAGAAGCACAAGGTTTCCGTGTCGGTATCATTGCTCAACCAGAATGGCAAAATAAAGATGCGTTCATGCAACTTGGTAAGCCAAATCTGTTCTTCGGGATCACTGCGGGTAACATGGACTCCATGATCAACCGTTACACCGCGGATAAAAAGCTTCGTCACGATGACGCGTACACACCGAATAACGAAGGTGGTAAACGCCCAGACCGAGCAACGTTGGTTTACTCTCAACGTTGTCGTGAGGCATACAAAGAAGTACCTATTGTTTTAGGTGGTATCGAAGCTAGCCTACGCCGTGTTGCACACTACGATTACTGGTCAGATAAAGTTCGCCGTTCTGTACTGTTTGATGCAAAAGCAGACATCCTACTTTTTGGTAACGCAGAGCGCGCACTTGTCGAAGTAGCACATCGCATCGCAAACGGCGAAGACATCAGCACCATGACCAATATTCGTGGTACTGCCGTGAACTTGCCAGCTGCACCAGAAGGCTACACGGTTATTGATTCTTCTCGCATTGAAAAACCTCGTAAAGAAGCGTTCGTACCAAAGAACCCATACGAAGTAGAAACTCAGTGTGAAACTAAAAAAGACGAGCCAGTTGCACAACCAATCACAATTCGCCCATCACGCCACGATGCTGCGACGACTGCGGTCCGTTTACCTTCGTTTGAAAAGCTAAGAAACGATCGCATTCTTTATGCGCATGCAAGCCGTGTACTGCATTTAGAAACGAACCCGTACTCTGGTCGAGCGTTACTTCAAAGCCATGGTGATCGTGAACTTTGGGTAAACCAAGCTCCAATTCCATTGACGACCGAAGAGATGGACTTTGTGTTTGGCCTGCCTTACGCGCGTGTTCCTCATCCTATGTACGGCAAAGCAAAAATTCCTGCGTACGACATGATCAAGACGTCTGTGAACATCATGCGTGGTTGCTTTGGTGGCTGTTCTTTCTGTTCGATTACCGAGCATGAAGGTCGAATCATTCAAAACCGTTCGAAAGAGTCTATCATCAACGAGATTGAAGAAATTCGCGACAAAGTTCCAGGCTTTACCGGCACAATTTCCGATCTTGGTGGCCCGACTGCAAACATGTACCGCCTGGGCTGTAAAGATCCAAAAGCGGAAGCGAACTGTCGTCGTCCTTCTTGTGTATTCCCGGGCATCTGTAACAAGCTAAACACAGACCACAAACACACGATCGATTTATACCGCGAAGCGCGTAAAGTTGAAGGCGTGAAGAAAGTGATGGTTGCATCTGGCGTACGTTACGACCTTGCGATTGAATCACCAGAATACGTGAAAGAGCTCGTGACTCACCACGTAGGCGGTTACTTGAAGATTGCACCGGAACATACAGAGAAAGGTCCTCTTGATCTGATGATGAAGCCAGGCATGGGTACGTACGATCGCTTTAAAGAGATGTTCGAGAAATACAGTGCAGAAGCAGGCAAGAAGCAGTACTTAATCCCTTATTTTATCTCTGCGCACCCAGGCACAGAAGACGAAGACATGCTGAACCTTGCTCTGTGGCTGAAAAAGAACAACTTCGAATGTGATCAAGTACAAAACTTCTACCCTTCGCCAATGTGTAACGCAACGTCGATGTACTACTCAGAGACAAACCCTCTGAAACGCGTGAAGTACAAAAAACGTGAAGATGTACCTGTAGCAAAAGGTGAACGTCAACGTCGCCTGCATAAAGCGCTGTTGCGTTATCACGATCCAGCAAACTGGCCAATGATCCGTGAAGCCCTAATCAGTATGGGTAAAAAACATTTGATTGGTGACAAACAAGGCTGTCTCGTTCCTGCAGAAGACATTGAAGCACAAACACCTGCGCAACGTCGTAAATCTGGTCGTCACGGGGCAAACCGCTTTGCAACCAAACATACCAAAAACCAACCAGGCTTCGGTGGTCATTTGAACAAACGTTCTGAAGGCGGTTCAAAAGATGGTAAACCATCTGGCAACCGTAACGGTTCGGGTAAAGCTACAGGTGGTCAACGCCCTGCAAGCAACGGCCAACGTCCTAGCGGCAACGGTGCAAACCGCCCGGCAGGTAGCAAGCCGCAAGGCCAAGGTCGCCCACAAGGACAAGGCAAACCAGCTGGTCAACGTAAACCAAAGCGTCGCTAACTCTTTAGCACTTAAATACTAGAAAGGGCTCCAGAGGTAACTCTGGAGCCCTTTTGTTTTGTCGGCTCATTGAGGCATCACTCACAACTCAAACTTTGATTCAATCAATACAAAAAATGGTAAACACCAACCAACTTATTGGAAAAACAAACAATTATTTGATTGACGCAAAACCATAAAAAACTAACTCATTGATTTTTAATAGCTTTATTTTGGTGCGATATTTGCGTAACAGAGTAAAACTCTTAAACATGGGCTAACGATGAATAATCCACTTCCCCCAAAAACTTCTATGTTCTGGTATGACAACAGCTATACCTATGAGGAGGCCGTTCAGGCATTTGAAAGCGATGGTACACTGAAATCGCTGAATATCGTTCCAACCACGGAATCCGATGATCTTGCTGGCTCACCCCCAGAGCGCAGTATGTTTTGGGAGGGAGAAACAAAAAAAATCGATCCGCCACCGCCGTCTGAACCAGAGCCTCTCAATTTAAAAACTGAGAAGGAAGCAACGGAAGCATCACCTGCGCACTTTATCCCAGTCCGCTATGCCATCGATCAGCTAGAAACAGAAGAGACACAACCTTTTGGTTTGCCTGAAGAATGGAAAGGCCAAGGCCCAGCCAAACTCAATACCGTTGGTTACACCCTGCGTCAACTGCGCGACGGTTGGCTGTATGTCTATGATGCAATCAACAAAAGCTTAGACGAATACGAAATCAAAGGAACGCAATTCACGCTCTATAAGTTGGGAGAATCAGAAAGCCCAAAATCAGAGCAGCGTGGGACACCACAAGATGCAAAGCCCTTCCTTACTTACGTCAACGGAAGCGTACTATCGATTTGCTTCTCTGAGCACCGGTGGACATGGCACACGTTCATGCGCGTACTTAACAATCCGAGTAATCATATCGATCGCATGCAAACCATTGTTCTGTCCTCAAACGAGAATCAGCACAACATTGCACCAATAGATAAGTTAACCCAAGTCGCTGATATTGAATCTTCTGCCGTCGATGATGGTCGCTTTGCGGATTCTGGCATCGCCACCAAAGCAGATGAAGATGGTTCTGTCTTTAAACCTGTCGCAGTCGAAAGCGATTTAACCTCTGCGATTCCAGAAGAAGAATCAGGCTACTTCGTCGCGATAAAAGATTACGCCGCAGACATTCAAGATATGTCACTGCATTTTGTTGGTGCCGCAAGCCCTTACCGCCTTTTCACTGACCAGTTTTCAAACCAGTGGAACTTGATGCAGACCGCCATGCAACTGTGTATGTTTGGTGCAAGTGACGAGATAGACATGCCAGCTAGCGTTAAGCGTAACGGCGAAGAGCTGTCGTTTTATACCGACATGGCTGACTATTATGACTCCTCTCACCAACTTGATTTGGCAGAGCAGAACAAAAGCTCAGTTCAGTCCGGCTATCCTGCTAAATTTTCCGCTGGAGCGATTGAATCACACCAACATACCCAAAGTGACATTGCTAAAGCGATACAGGACAAATATCGAATTTCTGCGAGCCGTTTTGGTAAATACGAACAATGGATAGCGACTGAACGCTGGCGTCAGCAGCTCAACTGGAAGCAAATGCTGAGCGAGATGCAAGAGCTGTCAGAACAAAAAGAAACCATGCTAGCCCAAGTGGTTTCGGTCAAACGCGACTTTATTGCTGTAATGGAATCTTTGACACCTCATCATCTTGAGAGAACCTTCGACCTATACAGCGAAGACACGCAGTACAGCTTGTATCAACTGCACAAGCAAGCCGTTGAGTCATTTACTCTGGTGATGCAAGAAGAAGACCGACAGTGGGCTGAAAGCCAATGGGAAAAACCAACCAGTTTACTTGCTCTCTATGCCTCAGGGTTTAGTCGTAGTTTATTTAAAGTGATGGAGAAGAATATTACAGAGGCGCTTGATGAACAGTCGATCGTCTCAGACAATCCTGAACCTGATAATCAGTTGATGGACCAGATATCTGATACAAGCAACCGCGTGAATATGTACTCTAAGATCATGGACTTTGTTTCCAACCCAAACACTGCGGAAACGGACTTTCTCAAGGATATCGCCAAAGGTTTCCAAGAGCTGGACATTATCTTTAAATCTGCAATAGGTGCACTTGCAAAAGGAGTTTTAGAGTTTGGCGTTAGCATGACTTCACAAGCATCGATTTTACTGATGCCTGTTTTCGCTAAACCTCTGAACCGTCAGAGCTATTATTTGTTAGCCGTTATTGCAGAGCATATGGCACACAATATGCCGGTGACTGTAAATGAAAGCTACGCTCGCGATTTTAAAAAATGGAAAACACGCGTAAATGATTACCTAAGTGAGCTCAAGAAAAACGATGCGGTCATTGCTGACTTCCAGAAGAACAACCGCAAAGCCGACTCTAAATACACAACAGCTTTAAAAAATAAAAAGAGAATTAAGAAGGCACTCGCTGTAACTACATTGGAGTACCCACAATATATTGAATTACCCGATGATCTACCGCAAAGAACCGTCGAGCTTAGAACTCGGATCGCTATGAATAAGCTCGATGATTTGAATAAACTGTTCGAGAATGCAGGTGGCCTAGGCTTTTTAGCACTAATATTCAACTGCATCGCGCTTGGTGATGCCATGAGTAGTATCCAAGACACGGGGTTAATGTCCTCAGATGAATTTTTGGATATTCAGCAAAAGCTTTTTTATACAGTAAACGCTTGGACGGGAATTCGCACCGGTAAGCTATGGGATAGCGTGAAAGGTGAAGCCCAACTCAGAGCACACTCACGGATAAGGCTTAAAAAGCTAATTGCAGATCAAGCCGATGGTTTCGAGCACCTAATAATAGACGACATAAAAACCTTCAATAAATGGCTTGCAGTTACTGGGATCATAGGTGCACTAGCGTCAGGAATAGAGGCTTATCGTGTTTTAAATAGCATCGATGACCTAGAAAGAGATGCAAGAATCGCTGGGTATTTTAACTTTTCGTCGTTGGTCGGATTAACGGTCGTTGGTGCCTTTCAGGCCATTGGTGGAATAACAGGTATATGGTCGGCAAACGTTCTCTTTGGAGGACCAGTAATGTTTGTCATTATGGGACTCACTGCGGTTTACCTTCTTAGTAATCATATCATGAGTAAACTTAAACAAGACGATTATCAAAAATGGTTAGATAAACTTCCTTGGGGCTATCACCCAGATAAAGCACGTTGGAGTCAATCCTCAAGCTTGGTAAAGAGAGAAAAGCATAATTCTTCTTTAGTACAAGAGGCCCTTTTTGAGTTAAAAACCATAATGGATAAACCTTTAATCTGCCAAACACCAATGATGCGTACCGTTCCGAATTCATCAACACAGTACCCAGCAGCAAAACAAGAATTGTTTGGTATTGAGCTACATATCCAAGTTCCCACCAATAATGCAAGAGATGGCATAAAACTTCGGACAAATACTTCTGTAACAGAGGAGGGACTGATGTCGGGAGCTTGGTACACTGGAGTAAATCTAGAAACGTTGAATAGTTCAACGGATTCCTCAGATTCTCAAAGCGTCTATAAATTAACTTTACCAATGAAAGACTCAGCTAACTATCTAGCATTTGAGATTGAATACATCCTTGATGATAAAAACGAATTAAGCCGTAAGTACTGGTTCCAAAATAATGCAAAACAGCGTGCAACTTATACGGCGATTTCAGACAATACTAAACAAGCAACGATCAGAAGTTCATTAACTTCTGATGCTAGTGAACTTAGCTTACAGGAGTAACCCTTGGCTTATTTACCTTTTTACATCACGCCAGACGAACTTTCGGCCTACCAAGAAGAACAAGAGCAACAAATTCTAAAGGGGAAAGATCTTGCAACCTGGCACAAGCACGATATTGAGGAACCTTTTCGATACTTATATTTATCGATTGCTATAGCCGCAGTTAGCCCATTATTTTTCCTTACCTATTTCCTACATGATAGTAGTGAAATGATCTTAACTTACATTTTATCGGGTCTGACGATAATCATGTCTGGAGTGTCCTATTTGACTTTTGGTTTAGACAATCGCTATGACTACACCTTGTCCGACAACGGCTTAGTGATAAAAAAGCGACGTGATTTACCTAATTGGGTAAACTCAGCAACGCAGGTCATGGGCTGGGTTGGTGCTATAGTTTGTGTAGTAATGGTAGGTATTGCTGGGCCCATGGTTCTTGTCGGTGCTGGAGGGTTTATACTGGTTTCATTTCGTATGCTAAATCGTCAGCCTGACGAACCTACGGAAGTTCGAGTAGCAGAGACAGAAGATTGGCTGTTCGCCTACTACAACAAAAAGCGTAAAGTGATTCGCTTCTACCACAAGTATGACGAGTGTTCTAAATGGAGCCTAGAGAAGCATACCATCTTCAGAGCTCAAACTCGTGGTTATAGCTACATATTCTTTAGGACTGTTCAAGACCTAGATGCAATGCTAGAGACCCTTTCAAACAAATACGACATTGAATGTATTGATTTTCCAGACCATAAAGCGTTTTTTGAAGGAAGACCTGAACCTCGAATTGAAGATATCCCTTCTCGCAGCCTTGAATTTCCGGTAGCCGATACCTTTGACCTGAGAGCTAAAAACGCCCCACTTCCTGAATGGCGACGTATTTACAACGGCAAGTGGCAAACGGAATCTGAAATCGAACGCTTAAAAGCGGCAGGTGAACAGCAAGCTACTTCCGTTTTATAGTTCACAACAAGCACTAAAAAAAGGGCTCCAGGTATCAACCTGCCCCCGTACCTTATGTTTTTGAGAATGCAAAAACATAAGGTACACAAACCAAGCCTAAACTTCTGGTTAGTCAATTTATGTATTTAAGTGGTTTATTGCTCCTTGCTGGCTTAACGAGCTTCTGTTTTTACTTTGGATATCAAAAAATCTCAGCGCTAACTTCCCAAATTGGAGACGTTGCGGTTTACTCAAGGTTTGACTTAGCGATGATTCCATTTGGCTTCGTATTACTTGGAGGGTTAATCAGTGCTTTGTTTTTTGCATTTAAAAAGAAACGCTGGGATCAAGTATATGGAAACGGCTTACAATATTTGATCTTAGGTTCTCTTGCTGTTTCTATCGTATTGACTCTAATTACCCCTTGGATTTATCAAACACGATATGACAATGCTGGACTGAAAGAGTGCTCTCGTTCCCCCGAAGGCTACCTACCATTCTTCGCAACTAAGTTTGCTAGAGAAGAATCTCTTTGCATCACACCAAAAACATTACAGCAACTAGAAGACTCGGATAATCTTTATCCACTTATAAATAAGGATTAGTTCTTGGCATATTCACCATTTTATATCACCCCAAAAGAATTGGCAGTTTATCAAGAGGCGCAAGAGCAAGAAATACTCGCAGGCGATAATGTCAGAACATGGCACAAGTATGATGTAGAGGAACCATTTCGCTATTACTTTAAACTTTTTGCGCTTCCATTTGTGATCGCTCCATTCCTATTAACTTTGTTTATACACACGAGTGACACGGTTGACGTAACTATTTTTTCTTTTATTTTGTCGGTGATGGTGTCTGGAGCCTTTTACCTTACGATTGGCCTCGACTATCGCTATGACTATATTTTTTCTGACAAAGGCTTTGTGATGAAGAAACGTCGCAACATGCCTAACTGGGTGAATACCGCCACGCAAGCCGTTGGCTGGATAGGTGCTGTGGTGTGTGTGGTGATGGTTGCGGTGGTTGGCCCGATGGCGTTAGCAGGCGCTGGTGCTTTTATATTAGTATCCTTTAAAATGCTTAAACGTCAGCCTGATGAACCAACAGAAGTGAGGGTCGGAGAACGTGAAGACTGGCTCTTTGCTGATTACAATAAGAAAAGGAAAGTAATTAAGTTCTTTTTTAAGTATGACAGGTGCGAATACCAAGATACTGCTCAGGAGATTACTTTTCGCTCACAGGGACGATTTTATTGTTACATTTTCTTTAAAAATGAAGCGGAATTAGAATCCATGGTCACGCAACTGTCAGAGGTCTACAAACTGGATTGTAAAGAGGTCAATGATCATAAAAAGCTGTTTGAAGCGAAGCCTGAACCTAGACTTTTTACGACTCCCGCTTATTATCGAGAATACCCTACCAATGAAGTGTTTGATTTAAGGGATGCGAAAGCGCCACTCCCAGAGTGTAAGTATCTTTACAACGGCAAGTGGCAAACCGAGTTTGAAATCGAACAATCAAAATCTGAACTAACGGCAGCCAAGGTATAAACCTTGGCTTATTTACCTTTTTACATACCCCATGAAAAGCTTTAGGTTTACTCTGATGTACAAAAAGAAAAATTGGTTCAAATAACGAATTTTTAACTCGAGGATAGGATAGTAAGCCCGAACCTTTCTATCCTCAACTAAACACCCATTTTGCACTGAGCAAATAATTACTCACCATGCCTGCCAATATGCCTAAGATCAAAGCCAAATAGACCATCACCCCTTGCGTTCCTAGCGCGAGCGTTACGCCTTTGAACACAATAAAGTTCGGCAAAGCACTGATAAAGACACTCGCCATAAATTTTTGCCATTGAGCGAAAGGGTTGGTTTTTTCTGCTTGATAGAAAGTCAGCCAGCGATTGCCAAGCCACGTCGTGGTTGCCGCAAACAAAAATGCTATCCCATGAGCCAGCATCAGCTCCAGACCAAACCAATGGAACAACACAGAAAAGATAAGGGTGTCGACCATAAAGCCGACACCTCCTACCAGAGCAAACCTTGTTAACGAAGCAAACCTTTCTAACGAAGCAAGTTGTATTAATTTGCACATTCCGTTATCCAACCACACAGGTGTAGAGTGAGCGTTTCGATTTTGCTGTGAACTCGTTGGTACAGCTCAACGCATTTTCATGAATCATGCTATCCACTTGCTGCGATTTACCAATCAGGTGGAATTTCTTCAGATTGTTTAAGTCATTCTTATGTTTAAGCTTTTTCGCCTGACCATGACTATAGAACTGGCCTGAGAACGGGCGCTTACCAATGTAGAAGACTGGAGCGTTGTCATTAATTTGCGCGAAGATGATGCGGTCGCTGCGGCTATCTGCTTTGCCCATATTCAAAACCAACATCGCAATCATAAGCAGCGCTGGCAACACCGCTGCCGTTCCGGTCAGCCATTTGAAATCGTGTTTATCCACCAGCATCGCAATCAAGATACCCAATGCAGGCACACCCGGTAGCACGTAAGCAGGCAAAATATTCCCAGCCATGGTGAACAAGATCATTGGGGAAATCAGCCAACACATCAGGAAGCTAAATAAACCTTGATGATCCGTTTCAATGGCTTTGAGCACCTTACGACGTTTCCACGCCAAGATAGGCAATACAATTGACCAAGGCGCAGCCGATTGCAGCCAGAATACCCAGATCATCCCACGTGGTTGATCATGAGCAGAGCCATACAGGTCCCCTTCCCAACCGCTGACAACAAAACGCTTAAAGTGCTCGCCAACAATGAAGTAATCAATAAATCCAGGCGTCGCCATTTCAGCCATGATGTACCACGGTAGAGCAATCGCCAGCATGAGCGCCAACCCCGACACAATTGGAAAACGCTGCCACAAGGCTTTGAAGGCACCAAAGAAACCATGCTGAATCACGAGCCAAGGAAATACTGCGATGCCCATGATCACGATCGCCACTGGACCTTTTGCTAACAGCCCACAAGCCAAGCCAAAGAAACCGAGGTAACCCCACAATCGGTCGTGTTTGTCTTTACCAAGCCAGCAATAGTAAAAACCGACCATCGCCATGGTCATTGCCAACGTCAGTGCCATGTCTGTCATCACCGCGCCCGCCGCGATTGAAAAGATGCCACACGTCGCCAATACCAACGCTGCGATGACAGCATTAAAGCCTGCGCGATGCGCCATGAAAGCAACAAAAACAATTGTCGCAACCCCCGCCAACCAATGAGGTGCGCGCACTGCAAATTCATTCAATCCAAACAGCTCAATGCCATAAGCACTCATCCAAGTGAACAGGGGTGGTTTCCCCCAAAAAGGCACGCCGTAATCAAACTGTGGGGTAAGCCAATTGCCGGTTTCCACCATTAAGCGCGCCATTTCGCCGTAGCGGGCTTCTGTGGTGTCCATCAAAGGGTAAGCGGCAAGTGAAATAAGACGGAGTAAAAGAGCAAACGCCAACAACAACCACAGATGGGTTTTATTAATACTCATGATTACGCGGTTTCTCCCAGTTTAAACTTCATGGTTTGGATGGATTGATGTTTTGCAGGCTGCTCGTAAACAGACTGAACAAGATAAAGAGGACGTTGCTTGGTCTCGACAAAAATGCGGCCAATGTATTCGCCCAAAAGGCCAATCGACAGCAGTTGCACACCGCCCAATGCAAGTTGGACGACCATCATGGATGGGTACCCAGTGACAGGCTCACCAAACACAACGGTTTTCATCACAATGAATGCGCCATAGATAAAGGCACTGAACGCCACTAGCGCACCAGCAAGTGTCGCTAAGCGCAAAGGACGAATGGAAAACGAGGTAATGCCATCCATTGCAAGGCCAATCAGCTTGAGGTAGTTCCATTTGGTTTCACCACAGAAACGAGCGTCACGCTCAAACTGAACCGTCACTTGCTTGAAACCCGGCCAAGAGAAAATGCCTTTCATGTATCGGTTACGCTCTGGCAGCGCATTGATGTGTTTGACCACTTTTGCGCTCAGTAGACGGAAATCGCCCACATTCTCCGGCACATCCAATTTCGCCATGCTATTAAGCACTTTGTAAAAGCAAGCGGCCGAGAAGCGTTTGAACCAAGTTTCGCCGTGGCGTTCACTGCGCTGCATGTTCACCACGTCATACCCTTCACGCCATTTTGATACCATTTGCGGGATTAACTCCGGCGGGTCTTGCAAGTCAGCATCAATCACGATCACCGCTTCACCTTGGCAGTGTTCCAGCCCCGCACTCATGGCGGACTCTTTGCCGAAGTTACGGCTTAGTGCAATACAACGAACGTCGCTAGAAGATTGAGAAAAGTTTTGCGCGATCATTAGGCTGTCGTCTTTGCTACCGTCGTCCACATAAACGATTTCGCAACGCTCTGGCATTTCATCCAAAACGGTGGCTAAACGACGATGAAATTCAGGCAAGACTTCTTGCTCGTTAAAGAATGGCACCACAACAGACAAAACTGTTTTAGGCTCAGTGTGTTGGCTCACCTTTGAAAAGGTTGCAGCGTGAATGTTGAAGGTTGACATGCTACTCTTCCACTAAATCCGATGAATGAATCCAGTCTACAAACATCAATGTGAAAGAGATGTTGTTGACATCTTTTTCACGTTCTTAGTGAATAATGTTCGGTTAAGACGAAGTCTTATTTTCGAAAACCCGCCCACTTGGAGAGAAATACATGAAACGCGTACTTTTAGTCGAAGATAATCGAGAAATCGCAGGCATGCTGTTCGATTATTTTGAGTGTGCAGGTATGGAACTCGATTATGCAGACAACGGCGAGCTCGGCCTGAAGCTGGCGATGGAAAACACCTTCGACATCATCTTGCTCGACCTCATGCTGCCACGCATGGATGGCCTGACCATGTGTAATAAACTTCGCGACGCGGGCAACAACACACCGGTACTTATGCTGACGGCGCTCGATAGCCGTGACGATATGCTCAAAGGCTTCCAACACGGTGCCGATGACTATCTGACCAAACCCTTCGATCTGGATATTCTAGAAGCGCGTATGATGGCACTGATCCGCCGTTACCGTGGCACTGTCGCATCGAGTAAGTTGGAATACGGTGAAGTTTCTATCGACCAAAAAACACGTAAAGCTTACCGCCAAGATAAACTGCTAGCGCTAAACCCAACCACTTACACCATTCTGGAAATTCTTGTGAAAAGCGCGCCAGACGTAGTGACACGCGAAGAAATCGCCTTCCAACTTTGGCAAGAGAACGAGCCGAACAACGACGTTCTGCGCAGCCACATTTACCAACTTCGCAACCAACTTGATAAGCCATTTGAACAACATGTGCTGATCACCGTACCGAAAGTTGGCTTCCGCTTGGAGACAGGTGCATGATAAATCGCTTACTTGCCAGCACGCAAAGCACACAAAGTATGACAGGGCGACTCGCTCTGTTTTTCTCTTTTGTGTCGGTCGTGATTGGCATCTTCTGCTTTTTGTTGATTACCGGCTCCCTGCTTTGGTCTGAAGACCGCGTGGGCGAGCGTCGTATTATGGTCGACAAAAAAGAAGCGATTGAACATTTCCAGTCCCACCCAGAGCAAGGCAGTATTCAGCTTGACCTGCTCACCACCGCATACAACGACATCTCATTGGTTGCCGAGCGCTACCAAAAATACTTGATTGGTCAAAAGCACTTTCTTGATGAAGTAGAAGACGGTGAATACTCGCGCATGGTTTACATGAGCACTTACACCTATAAAGGCGTTGAGCATCCCGTGATTCTGGTTTCCTTGATTGATGAAATCGAGATCACCTCAGAGGAATTCATTCTCGTCGTCGCTATGGTGCTGTCCATTGTCGCCGTGCTGGTGTTCCTGTTTGGTAGCCTGCTACTGCGCTTATCACAACGCTTGATTGAACCCGTCAATGCGCTCAAAACTCAACTCGACCATCACCAAGGAGATGCCACGCAAACTTTTAGTGTGCCTGAGGGCTCGGCCAAAGAGTTCCAAACCCTTGCGGATGAGTTGAATGAGTACCGCCACAAAATCAACCAAGTCATCAAGCGCGAGCAGGCCTTTGCACGATACGCAAGCCATGAACTGCGTACACCATTAACCGTGATGAAAGGCTCAAGCAGCTTACTGACGAGAAGTGCGAACACGGATTTCCAAACCCGCCAAGTGAACCGAATTCAAGATGCAACGCAGCAGATGTCGACCATGGTAGATGCCCTACTCGGCTTAGTGCGTTACGAGCGTAATGCAGATGATTCACCAGTGCGCAGCATCACCGAAGAAGAACTCAACCAAATCATCTTCCAAAGCCAAGCTCAGGCGGATGAGAAAGCACTCAGCTTTGATGTACAGATCGACGGCAACCCTAGAACGCGCGCGACCAATGCCGTGTTGACCATTATTCTTGGCAACCTGATTCGCAACGGCATCGCTGCGACACCTTCGGGATCAATTCATATCAATATGGATGAAAACACCATCTCGGTGCGCGATGAAGGTGAAGGCTTTTCGACCATTCCACATTCTGATGGGCACGGATTAGGTTTGATGATTGTGGACGATTTGTGCCAACGCTATGGCTGGCAATTTAAGATTGGTACACATCCAGAAGGTGGTTGTGAGGCAGTAATTAATCTTGCGTCAGAGCATCAGGAATAACCGAAATGGTTGTACTGAAACACAGACTTTTTATCTGGGTTTAATGGCGTTACACTACGCGCCCTTTTTAAATGGCAAAGGTGACACGGTTTATTCCGTCAGCATCGACATGAAACTCTCAGAAAGTCCTATCACCCAACATAGCTTTAATGGGCGCAAATTTTTCCTTAAACGTGACGACATGCTCCACTCCCACTTTTCTGGGAACAAAGCACGTAAGTTTATGACGTTAATGGAAGAGCAAAATCCCGACATCACCACGTTAATAAGCTTTGGCTCCGCTCAATCTAATGCCATGTACTCGCTAGCGGCTCTCGCCCAGATTAAAGGTTGGGCATTTGAGTTTTATGTTCATCACATTCCATCTTGGCTAAAAAGCTCCCCCATCGGAAACTATCGCGGCGCTCTCGATTTGGGTATGAAAATCACCGCCATGCAAGACATCGGTAGCGAACTCCACCCTAGTGAATACATCCACCAGGTACGAAGAGTAGATGAGTCGACATTGCTTATTCCAGAGGGTGGACGTTCCCACCTCGCTGAAGCTGGCATCAAACAGTTAGCACGAGAAATTCTTGATTGGACGCGATTGAGAGGTAAAGAGCAGTTTACGGTCGCCCTGCCATCAGGTACTGGCACGACGGCTTTATATCTTCATAAACATTTAAGCCCACACGGCATTGAAGTGCTAACTTGCCCTTGCGTAGGCGATGCAGATTACTTAACTGAGCAATTCAACCAGCTCGGTGAAAACAGCCACCCAACCATTTTAACCATACGCAACAAACACCATTTTGGTCGCTTGTACGAAGAAGATTACATCACATGGAAAGCACTCTTTGAGCAAACCGACCTCGAATTTGACCTGTTATACGACCCGTATATGTGGCAATGCCTCACCCCTTGGTTGGAAGAGAACACAGATAAAACGGTGATTTACATTCACCAAGGCGGGTTACTTGGCAACGAGTCGATGTTGCCAAGATATCAACGAGAATTTGAATAGCGTGTTCAGATAAAGTTGTTGTTGATTCCAGTGATTACACTATTTGATGAGCGCCAGAATTTCTTTGAATTCAGGTGCTCGGCAATCTTCGACCATTTCATACAAACACATTTCTAGCCCAGTGAGTACCACACCGTTAGCGGTTAACTTCGCAAGAGCGAGCGCTTTATTGGCAGCGGTTCGGGAAGATACACAATCCGTGACTAATTCAACGCGATAACCGGACTGGCGCAGAGAAACCGCGGTTTGATAGACGCAAATGTGGGATTCAATACCGCAAACCAACCAGGTATCAACTTTCGCGTTCTCCACCGCGACCTTAAACGTCGCCTCTTTGCAACCATCAAACGTGTACTTGGTAATAGGTAAATGCGTGCTTTCAAGCACTTCACGAATCGGCTCCGCGGTTGGACCCAATTTTTCTGGATTCTGTTCTAGCCACAGAATAGGCAAATCTAGTGCTTTGGCGCCCTTTACCAGTTTCGTGATATTTTCAATCAGAGCGTCGCTTTCATGCATTAATGTAGCGAGTTTGCCCTGAACATCCACCACAATCAGGCCCGTGTTTCCTTTCGATAACATTTCCATCTCCTATCTTGTGCGACCACAAACCATACTCAACAAGTTGAGCAACAGTTAATGTATCAGAACCCTTTCATGTTAGAGCAATAAAACCTAGAAAGATGACCTTCGCTCACACATTTTCCCTTAGGTAAGGGTGGTTTGAACTGACTATTTAAATTTCTCTCGAATTAGCTCAATCAAGGCTTTGACTTTATTGGGCAGAAATAAGGCCGAGGGATAAATCAGAGTAAGATGCTGCTTCGGATGCGCGAATTGAGGCAGCACCTCGACCAACAAACCGTCTCTCAGTGCAGGCTTGGAATGAATTTGAGGAATAAACGCGATGCCGTTTCCTGCTATCGCCATCGAGCGCAGCAAGTTGAGGTCATCCGAACGCAACGCCACATGCAAATCTGAATCGAGCAAATCGGCATTGTAACGATTAGTTAAAAGGCGATGCTGCTTAAGATCTTCCACCGTTTTTACTGGCGGATGCGATTCTAGATAGGCTTTTGACGCAACAAAGTGACTACGATAAGGCAAAAGACTGAACTGCACATAGCTGTCATCGGTGACTTTGACCACGCTCGGAAGAAGCTGCAAATCAAACGCTTGACGCTTGAGATCGACACTCTCTTGATGGTTTTCAATCTCGACCGAAATATCCGGATACCGCGTTGTGTACTCGGTGATGATCGCGTTAAACGCGGCAGAGCTCATCAATGCGGAAGGAATGGCTAAACGCACCTTGCCCGTCAGCTCTTGTTGATATTCATGCATGGCATTTAAACCTTGCTGAATATGGTCAATAGGCTGCCCCACCAACTCAAACAAGCGTTTCCCGTGCTCCGTCAACTCAATGCTGCGAGTTGTGCGGATCAAAAGCTGTACCCCGAGCGATTTCTCTAATTCTTGCAGGCGACGACTCACTTTTGAGCGTTGTAGTTGATTCGCCTCTGCCGCTGCACTTATACCGCGGTGAACCACCGTCTGAGTGAATAGGTAAATATCATCAAAACTAACGTTCATTGTCCTATTTTTAGGTCATTCATGTTCGTATTATCATTCTACTGAATTGTGGGTGACTTCTCTATAATCCGCTATCCAATATGTTTAACGGAACTTGTAATGACGGCTGAACAAAAATTCAAACACTGGATGCGAACTTTGATTGTCCTGTTCATCGTACTATTTTTGTACATTATCATTGCTGACCGCCACGCCCCCTTAACGACCGAAGGACGAGTACAAGGATACGTTGTCCAAGTCGCACCCGAGGTATCTGGTAAAGTGACCGACGTTCTCATCGAGAATAACCAGTCCGTTCAAAAAGGCGATGTGTTGTTTACGATTGATGATCGTAAATACAAGATAGCACTTGAACAGGCGGAGCTGTCTCTGCAATCCGCTTATGAAAAAGAAGCAACACTGTATTCTCAACGCGAAGCCGCTCTTGCCAATATTGCCCGCGCACGAGCGACATTTGATAATGCACACCGCGAGTACAACCGCTTACTGACACTATCGAAGCAGAAAGTCATCTCTCAATCGACACTCGATAATGCCTTTGCCCAAAATCAGGTATCACGTGCAGCGCTTAAAGCGGAACGACAAAACTTAAAAGTCATTGAGGCGCAATTAGGCGATCAAAAAGGTCAAAGCACCGCCGTTCGAATTGCCAAAAATGGCATCGAAAAGGCGCAACTTGATTTGGCAAATACCGCGGTACTCGCTCCCAGTGATGGTGTCGTGACCAACCTGCAACTAGAAGTTGGCACGATGGCAAACACCAACATGCCATTGCTGACATTTGTACCAACAGGATCACTTTGGGTAGCCGCTGATTTTCGTGAAAAATCCGTCGCGAACGTAGACAAGACTTTCCACGCCTTGGTCACATTTGATGCCAACCCAGGTTCAGTGTACGACTTTGATTTAGCTAGCCGCGATTACGGTGTAGCAGCCGCACAACAAACGCCTAATGGCGCACTAACCAAAGTAGAAGTGAACAACCGCTGGGTACGTGATGCACAGCGTACACGAGTGAACCTAACCAGCAGTGAAGAGTTACCACCAGCACTGTTTGTCGGCTCTCGCGCTACCATTGTTTTATACCCAGACAACAGCATTTTCTGGCAGTGGATGGCGCAAGCACAGATTCACCTCGCAAGCTGGTTCCACTTCATTTACTAGGCGGCGACAATGAAAACCTTACGAATTTGGTTCGGCTGCTCTTTAGGGCTCGCGCTAAGCATGATCTTCGGTTGGTCTTACGGATTTTTTGCCATCATGATGCCGCTGTTTATATTGGGCAGAATGGACAACTTTAATCTTTCGGCTTTATTGATCGTGTTTTTCTCTGCGGTGTGGACAACCATACAAGCCACATTTTTGCTGGAATACTTGCAGTTTCATCCAACATTAATGATCGTAGCCGTCGGAATCATGATGCTGTTCAAGTGCATTGCAATGATGAACCAGAAAACCTATTTGTTTGGTTACATGGGGCTGTTAGTGGGTTCAATTGTGTTGAATTTTGCCAGCTATAACTTCATGGATATTGAAGAGTTCAATGTCAACATGTGGGTGATGGCGTTCAGCAATATTTTTGTTTGCGCATTCGCGTATTGGTTGTTCCCTGAGCCAAAGTCCCCCACCGAGCACATTGAGATGTCGACCCCAGTGAAAAGCGATATTGACTACATCAGCCAAGTTGCCATGGGTTGGGTAGTGGCGATGGCGGCGTTTATCGTATTCCAAGTAGCGGACTTATATGACTCGTTATCCGCACAAGCTTCCATTTTGATCATCCTAACCCCAATGACTTTAGCGGGCTCGCTCGCCATGGCAAAAATTCGCATCATCGGCACCGCACTAGGCTGCATCGCAGGGATGGCTGTTCAGCTGATATTGGGCAGTTGGTATGGGCATGGGCTACTCTTTTGGCTCGCCTTTACCATTGCAATGGGGCCATTCTGCTTGTGGCTCACCAAGGGGCAAATTAAAGCGGCTATCGCGTTTTCTGCCATGTCTGCCCTATCGGTTCCGCTGACGACCTCGTTGGTGCCAGAACAAAAAGACGCGTTCTTTTCGATCTTGTACCGTTTCAGCTCGATTTTCGTTGCGGTTCTGCTCACCGCGATGGTGATGTGGGTGGTGCATCACTGGATTCGTGTGATGTTGCTAAAGCATCCTGAGATTAAGAACGTAGAGTTGAATTAAATCTGGCCGAGGCTGGAAACGGGAAATGTATGCCGCTCACTTTACTGTGAGCGGCATTTTTATTTAAAACGGTCACCCTGAACATCGAGGAACGAGCGTGGTTCAGGATCGACTCACCGAGTGCTGTGAGGTTCTGAGGTTATCGCCATTTTCCAGTGAGTTGTTAGTAGATTCCTAGTCTCGTCTAGACTCGCTGGAATGACCCAAATTTGAATACAAGCCAAATAGTTGGGTAGGTGAGTAACGTATCTCTTAACATCCGTCATCCTGAACAGCGAAGGACGAACGTGATTCAGGATCTACCCACCGAGTGCTTTGAAGTGCGAAAGTTATCGCTATTTCCTAGCGTGCTGTAATCAGATTCCTAGTCTCGTCTAGACTCGCTGGAATGACCCTACCTTAGAGCTGCTCTAATACCTGAGGGATGGCGAGCAATGTATCTTCCAACATCCGTCATCCTGAACAGCGAGGGACGAGCGTGATTCAGGATCTACCCACCGAGAGCTTTGAAGTGCGAAAGTTATCGCTATTTCCTAGCGAGCTATAATCCGATTCCTATTCTCGTCTAGACTCGCTGGAATGACCCTATCTTGGAACTGCTCCAATACCTAGGGTTGTGGCGAGCAATGTATCTTCCAACATCCGTCATCCTGAACAACGAGGGACGAGCGTGATTCAGGATCTACCCACCGAGTGCTTTGAAGTGCGAAAGTTATCGTCATTTCCTAGCGAGCTGTAACCCGATTCCTAGTCTCGTTTTAACTCGCCGGAAAGACCCTATCTTGAAGCTGCTCCAATACCTAGGGTTGTGGCGAGCAATATATCTTCCAACATCCGTCATCCTGAACAGCGAGGGACGAGCGTGATTCAGGAGCTCCCCACCGAGAGCTTTGAAGTGCGGAAGTTATCGCTATTTCCTAGCGAGCAGTAAACCGATTCCTAGTCTCATTTAAACTCGCTAGAATGACTCTAACTTTAGTTCATGGTGCGGAGCCTAAGTATTAATATCAACCCACCAACTCTTTACGAATGATCTCCGCACCCGCACTTAACGCATTGAGCTTAGCGGTCGATACTTCACGAGACAAAGGCGCCATACCGCAGTTGGTACATGGGTAAAGCTTGTCGGCATCAACGTACTTCAACGCCTCTCGCAGTGTGTTCGCCACTTCTTCTGGCGTTTCAATTTCGTTGGTAGCGACGTCAATCGCACCAACCATCACCTTCTTACCGCGAATCAACTCAAGTAACTCAATAGGCACTCGTGAGTTATGACACTCAAGCGAGATAATATCGATATTTGACTGCTGCAATTTAGGGAATACTTCTTCGTATTGTCGCCATTCAGTGCCTAGCGTTTGCTTCCAATCCGTGTTCGCTTTGATGCCGTAGCCATAGCAGATGTGCACTGCAGTTTCACATTTCAGCCCTTCAATCGCACGCTCTAAACACGCAATGCCCCATTCGTTCACATCATCGAAAAACACATTGAACGCAGGTTCATCGAATTGAATAATGTCGACACCCGCCGCTTCAAGCTCTTTCGCTTCTTGGTTGAGGATCTTTGCAAATTCCCAAGCCAGCTTTTCACGGCTACCGTAATGATCATCATAAAGTGTGTCGATCATCGTCATAGGGCCTGGCAGCGCCCACTTGATAGGTTGCTTAGTTTGCTGACGCAAGAACTTGGCATCTTCAACAAACACGGGCTTTGTGCGGCTTACTGGGCCAACCACCGTCGGAACACTTGCTTCATAACGGTTGCGAATGGTCACCGTTTTACGGTTTTCAAAATCTACGCCGCTTAAATGCTCAATAAAGGTCGTCACAAAATGTTGCCGAGTTTGCTCTCCATCACTGACGATATCAACGCCTGCCAATTCTTGCTCTTGCAAAGCGACGCGTAGCGCATCACGTTTGCCATCAATCAGTTCTTCACCTTGCAGTTTCCACGGTGACCAAAGTTTTTCTGGTTCGGCCAGCCAAGAAGGTTTCGGTAAACTGCCAGCCGTTGAAGTCGGTAATAGTGTTTTCATCGTCATTCCTTTCTAGATTCTCGTTGTCGATTACGCGTAGTTTGCAGACCATTGTTCAAGCACAGATTGATAAGGTTTGATGAAATGCTCCTCGGCAAATTTTCCTTGTTCAATCGCCAGTTGGCTGCGCTCTTCTCGGTCGTAAACGATTTGAGTTAGCGAGTGGTCTAGGTTTTTTAGGTTTGGCTGGTAGCAATTACCGGCAACCGCGTTGGCATTGTAAATCTCAGGTCGGTAAATCTTCTGGAATGTCTCCATCGTGCTAATCGTGCTGATAAGCTCTAGGTTTGAATAATCGTTCAACAAGTCACCGAAGAAGTAGAATGCCAACGGTGCAACGCTGTTTGGCGGCATAAAGTAGCGCACCTGTAAGCCCATCTTCTTGAAGTACTGCTCCGTCAACGAAGATTCGTTCGGCTGATATTCAAAGCCCAAAACAGGATGTTGGTTTTCGGTGCGTCGGTATACCTTGTTGTCCGATACACTCAGACAAATCACCGGCAGCTTTTTGAAATGCTGTTTGTAAGACTCAGAATTAACGAAAGCTTTGAACAGTTTGCCATGCAAATCACCGAAGTTCGCTGGGATGCTGAACTGTGGCTGGTTTTTGTTGTGGTCCAACAGCAAAACGCTAAAGTCGTAATCACGCACGTATGAAGAGAAGTTGTTGCCCACTATGCCTTCAATGCGCTCGTTAGTGTTGTGGTCAACAATGTTGGTTTTGAGCACTTCAATCGATGGGAAGGCTTCTCCACTACCTTGGATATCCATATCAACGGAGATGATTTCAAGTTCAACGGAGTAGCGGTCACCTTGCGCGTTATCCCAATATGCCAACGCATTAAAACGATTGTCGATCATTCGGAGCGCATTGCGCAGATTCTCTCGGCGGTAGTTTCCGCGAGCCAGATTAGCAAAGTTGGTAGTGATTCGCGTGTTGTCTGATGGTTGGTAATTCTCATCAAAGCGAATGCTTTTGATAGCAAATGTGAAATCGTTATTCATCGTGAGTTGGTATCCTATTTCCTTAGATAAAGCAGACTTTTCCTAACTCTGTGCATGGGGACATTTTTTGTTTTTTGGTTTTCCCAATCGTTAGGTTGCACAGCACTTACGACGAACGGTTCGTACAAAAATGACCGTCGCAGTGCCTAACACCAGAGCAGTCCTTTTTTATACTTGCTTCACGAGTTGAGTAATATTGGTATTGTTTCACATTGAACATGAAGGAAATTCATAGTGGGAGTTCCAACCCTGAGAGAGCTATCGTAGATACTGTTTTTCATTGACACCAATACACGTAACTTGGCGAGCATATTGCCAATATGTGTAATTAAGAAACGGATAAGAGATTAGCAGTACGTAAACCAGTTTTAAGCCGAGAAAACGCATTGTATAAACAATACGCCAACTGGAATATAGGACAGCGTAACTTAAATAGCACTTTTCACACTCCATCGTTTATTCAAGCATTCGTTTAATTAGAAGTACGTTACATTTTATATTCTCGAAACATGATTATTTAATAATCTTATTTATTTCTTTTTCTATCTTTACCATCTTAAACGTAAAGTTTAATTTCCTGCTGTAAAAGCACATATAACTTCATACACGAACATGGCAACTTCATTGACGGACTTTATCACTCAACTATTACATTAAGCTCTAAAAAAATAATAACAAAAAACATAAACCACTGTTTTAATTTGAATTAAATCCATAAACCCGAGATAACCACATAACGATACTTTACTTAATTTGGTATAACAAAAACCCTAAAAATAACATGGCTAACATTTATAAAATTCACTTTTATCAATAGAAAACCTCAACACAACATTAGAAAATTAAAATTAAGCAATAACTTAAAAAGACAATACTTAATAACCAAATTCTTATTTATTATAGTTGAGTGGTGAATTTAAAAACTATGAGACATTAATCCCACGAATCTATCCTTTTTCTTTTTTTAATAAAAAACAAGATGCACTATTTCACCGCTCATTTATTGAGCTTGAATTTATAACCTGTCCATAATTATAAAGTGCCCATCAAGATGGTTTAAAACAAAAGTCTTTATGGGCTGACTAATAGGAAAAAATAATGGAAAAACAGCATCTTTCTGCGAGTATTATCGCACTCGCTTTACTTGGTTCTTTAGCACCAGCACATGCTGAAGATACATTGAAATCTTACACTTCGACGTTGCTTCAGCTTGATGATGGTGATGCTCGCTCGAAAAAAATCCGCTTAATTTATTCTTTAGAAAATGTCTGGAACCAATCTTTGCTACCAAATGGCGCTAAAGAAGCCAAGTTGATCCTAAATGGCGGTTCTGGCTTCGACATGACTAATGTTCCAAACAAAGAACAAATCTATGGTTTTGCTACTGGGGGAGATTACCGTTACACCGTTCCAACGGCTTTTAAGCTGGCACTGAGCTATTTAAATGGCGCCCCTTTACGCCACATGAGCCATGCTCCAGAAAACACCATTGCAACGGCATCTGTCAGTGAGTCGCTAGATTTTAACCTTGGATTCAGTGCTTCTACTTCTCCAAATATTAGTGGGGGAATCTCCTGGAGCAACCGTGTAACGTACGACCAGCCGGAGTTTCAAACGGTTGCCGATTTTAACCAAGCTAACGAAAGCATTAATTGGTTAATTGAAAACAAGACTATCCGCCATAATACGCCAGCTAAAGACTGGTTATTGTATCGTTGGACCAGTTGTGACATGGGTAATTTGATTGATTACAATGAGTTACCTGTCGTTATGCGTTCAGACTTTAAACCACAAGTCGGCGTCGTATATAGAAAAAATGACATTCAAGATGGCCTAGATACATCAGAGGTCAAGCTGGTTGCTGGTTGGCGAAAAACCAATTACTACTTTGGTCGCGACTGGTGTAGCTGGTATACCACTCCAGAAAATACCTGGAAGAAAAATCGTGATAGCAGTCAATGGACAGAGACTAGCCGAGCCGTAACTATCTCTTGGAATGACGATCTCTACCACTAACTTATTAGCCTGCGGCCACGGAATAAATAAGTGGCCGCTATATTTACTAATGAAATAAACGGTAAGACATGACACATGACAAGTAACAAAAAACTCTTGACTGGATCGGCGCTAGCACTTGGTGCAGTACTCGCCATATTTCTAATTAATTCAAATAACAAGAATGCCAAGACCGAACCTGTTGCAAGCCTTGATGAGCAAATCAAGACAGAAGACGCTGCGACAATAAGTGTAACGCCTCCTGAGAGCGATGCTGCTCAAGAGGTTGTTACCGCTCCAACACCACTAAGTCGCAATGATGATACTTCCGACGTCATTCCAGCTACACCTTGGATATCTGCCCCATTAAATGAACTGAGCAATGAACTGTACGATTTTATTGAAGCTGAACAGGTAAGTTACATCAGTACGAACGACTATCCATTCGACGAGAAAAAGCAAAAACAATTGCGAACATTAGCTAAGCAAGGGGTTCCTATCTTGTTTGACAATACGGAGTCATCCTATTTGGATAGCTACGGTGTCAGCGAAACCAAAGTCGTATCAGAGTATTTTGGTACGGCGTCTGAAGGTGATGTCATCATCGCTACCGGAGTACAGAATGCAGATGGCAGCATTCATTATCTAGTTTTGCCTTTGAAGAGCAAAGATCTCAACGATAACAGTAAATTGATTGAGGACACTAAGCTCGCAATCACTCTACTTAAAGAACAAAAGCATGACTTGATAAAAGAGAGACAAAACGAACATCGCGAATAAAAGTAAAGGGAGATAGCCTCTGTATCGCTATTTCCCTTAAAACTCAGTTCTCAATTAAGAAAAGCTCATTTCTCCCTACTTACCTTACCGGCACCCTATCCGAAATCACCTTGCCGTCTTTGATGGTGATGATGCGTTTAGTGCGCTCTGCCAGAGCGTTATCGTGCGTCACGATGATCAGCGTTCTACCTTCGGCGTGGAGTTGGTTGAACAAGGCTTCAATCTCTGCGCCGGATTTTGAATCCAATGCACCCGTTGGTTCATCTGCTAAGATGATTTGCGGATCGTTGACCAAGGCTCTTGCAATCGCGACCCTCTGTTTTTGACCACCAGAAAGCTGGTTTGGTTTATGGTCTAAACGATCCCCTAGCCCGACTTGCTCTAGCAATTTAGCTGCGCGCTGGCGACGTTCTTTGGCTTTGATACCAGAGTAAACCAACGGCAGTGCCACGTTATCAAGCGCCGTCGCGTATTCCAATAAGTTAAAGCTTTGGAAGACAAATCCGATCTTTTGGTTACGAATGCCAGCCAGCTCATTCGCACTTAAACTTGCGACGTTTTGGCCGCCAAGTTGGTACTTGCCATCGGTGGGCTTATCTAAACAACCGAGCATGTTCATCAACGTTGATTTGCCTGAACCGGACGGGCCAAGAATCGAAAGAAACTCGCCTTGATTAATGGTTAAGTCAACGCCGTCTAGCGCGCGAACTTCCGCCTCCCCGCTTGAGTAGTATTTACAGATGTTGGTCAGCTCAACAAGCGGCTTGTTCGACATGTTCTCTCCAGAGTTATTGTTGTTATTCACTTTGTAGCGCCTCCAATGGGCTGACTTTTGCGGCTCGGTTTGCAGGTAACCATGCAGATGCCACACCAATTATCACTAAGGTGAGGATGACAATCGCGACAACGACCCACGACAACTCAGGGACAGGTTTACCCAGTTGTTCATAAAAGGCATTGCCCTCTAAAGGAATGGAACTGATGGCAGACACCAGCGCGTACGTCACGCCTAAGCCAAGCGCGCCCCCCATCATCATTGTCAATAAAGACTGCACTAAATAGTGCATGCGAATGGCCGTTGGGGTTGCACCGACTGCCATGCGCACGCCAATATCACGCGTAGATCGCTTTACAGTGGCATACATCACATTGGCGATGCCAACGCCAGCAACAGCTAACGTCACGAAGCCGATAATGCCAAGAAAACTCTGCAAACCTATCAGAAACTGCTGCATACTCTTTTGTTTAAGGAACATATCATCGACTTGGACGACCTGTTCATCACTGACACTTGCCCCGTGCTTACGGGCAATCACTTGCCTGATCGTCTTTGCTAAGGCTTCTCGGTCTACATCGGCTTGTGGTTGCACATTGATGCCACCAATTTCACCGTTGACATGAAATCGCTTCCACGTCGCTAACGGCACAAAGCTGGAATAGTTGATAAGATCCCCCAGTTCTATTTGGGCGCTGTTTTTCTCCAATACGCCCACAACGGTGAACTGCTCATTGCCGATTTTTACCTTTTTCCCCACAGGGTTGACTTGCAATGTGACTGTCGCAAACCAACTAAAGTCCTCATTCGGGTTGAATAAGTCGGCTGCCAGTTCATAACCCAGTACAACGACTTTGCGCGTCTCTTTTTGATCGAGTGGATTTAACCATCGCCCCCCCGCCATCGGCACCAAATTGGTCATGGATTGAAACTCGCTCGTGACCGCTAACGGCTCTTGCCACGAGTTTCTATCACCAACGGTGATGCGCTCTTTCCACTTCGCAGTTGGCGCAACACTTTTTACATCGGGTAACGCTCGAACGACCTCTGAATCGTCCATTTTTAATGTCAGAAATTTACCTTGGTGAAAAGCACCGTGGTCGACGGTGGCCATCCCTCCGGTCAAATAAATCAAGTTGCCGTTACCATTTTGTGCGGTTTTCAATACGCCCTGACGAATACCCTCACCTACCGCCAACATAGCAGCGATACAGAGGGTCGCCCACGCTACAGCCAGAATGGTCAAACCCAATCTCAGCTTTTCTGCAGCCATTTCTTGGAAAATTTGTCTCATCGGTAACAACATGACTAGGCCCTCGCACTCAAAGCAATGACTGGCGTGAGACGCGATGCTCGCCTTGCTGGGAAATACGATGCCATCAATGCCAAGATAAGCGTCACAAGTAAAGACCAAGCAATGGAATCTGGCGTGATCACAGGCAAACCAATCCATTCCGGTAATGCCATGCTGCTTAAGACAGATACCACGGCATACGAAAACATCAGACCTAATGCCGTGCCCACGGCTACCAAAATAAGCCCTTCAAGAATAAACTGACTGAGTATGGATTTTTGAGTCGCCCCGATCGCCAAACGCACACCGATTTCACGCGTGCGCTCCGTGACAGATAAAAACATGATGTTGGCAACGCCAAGCGCACCGACCGCCATGGTCATCGCGCCGCTCGCTCCAAGAAAAATCTGAATGCCACGCAAAATTCCACTGATGACCGCCGCACCTTCACTAAAATCGGGTAATTCGACCGCATCTTTATCACTTGGGTCAAAATGAAGCTGCTTGGCGAAAAAGTTCACGATATTTTGTCGAAACGACGGTGCATCCATCCCTTCCCTCGGCTTCATCAATACCATCCAAGGTTTCGCATCCCACAAATCGCGGTACGTTGTTTGAGGAATGAAAACCGTGCGGCTATCGCCGAATGAAATGCCAGTGTCCTCACCAACGGTTATCCCAATCACCAAAAACGGAATGCCGTTGACTTTGAGCCTATCCCCGATTTGGATTCCGCCCATTTGCGCAATTTGATCGCCTAACACCGCCACGCGAGTGTGGTTGTCCATATCACTTGGTGACAGGTTTCTCGAACCGGATTGCAGCTTGCGTTGCATTAAAGGAAAGTAAGACGTATCAATACCGCTGACCGTACTCGATAAATTCTGTCCTTTGAGATTGGTGATATTCGCATCCCATTTGGCGTAAACGCTTGACGCCTGTTGCACGAAGCCCGACTGTTTGATCATGTCGACTTTTTCTTGTGGTATATCAATTTGGCGTCTTGAAGGTAACCCTTGCCACGGTTTACTGGTACTCGACGGAAACACCACTTGCACATTGTTGATCATAAATGAAAACGACTGAGTCTGATGGCGATAAAAGCCTTCGCCAAGTGCGATTAACACCACCACAGAGATCACGCCCCAAGCAATCGCGATAATGGCTAGCACGCTCTTCATGCGATGCGCCATCAACGTTTGCCAAGTTTGCTGCAACAGGCTGCTCATGAATGAAAAGCCCGAGAGATCAACGCCATGGTATCGTCATCGAGTTTCCCTGCGGTTTGCAGTAAGCCGATTCTCTTACGCCAGTAGCTGTACAAGTTGGTTTGCAGACTGTTTTTCGCCTCAAACAAGCTGTTGTGTGCGCTGATAACTTCCGACACTTCAAGCAGACCAGCGTCGTAAAGTTTCTCTTTGCTTTGCAACACTCTGGCGCGCGACTCAACTAGCTCGTTCGCTATCAAAACTTGATTCCAGTTGATATCGACCTGCGTAAACTGCTGAATAACTCGTTTCTGAATATCAATTTCCACTCTACGCATATCTTGCTTGGCGCTTAAAATGTTCAACGATGCTTCGTCCACTTTCGCTCGCACTGCACCATTGAGGTCAATCGGCAAACTCAAACTAATCCCAGCGTTAAACTCGCCGTTTGAACGATTGTCACCATCGCTGTAGCCCACACTGCCTTTGACGGTTGGGTAGTATCCACCTTTAGCTGAATCTTTCGCGAACTCGCTCGCTTTCACCATCTGCGCCGCCACCAACAGCTCTGGACTGCTGTCTTTAGCCAGCTTTAGCCATTGCTCCTGAGAGTCCACCAGCATCGGCGGCTGAATCAAAGAATCCGTTCGAATTTGGTCGACACTCTCCGGCATTTGATTGATTAACGCCGCAAGCTCTGCTTTTTTCACTTCGAGATCGGCTTTTGCATTGAGGATACTTGCTTGCTCAGAGACTTGATTCGCTCTCATCTCTTCGACATCAACCGACTTCACTTTGCCTGCTCGATAGCGTTTCTCAATGATGTTGAGAAGTTCTTTCCCCTCCTCCAGCTTGGACTGCGCCAATTTGAGGTCGCCCTGTGCGCTTGCCACATCTAGGTAAGCGGTGAGCAACTTTTGCGCAAGCTCGTTATGCGCTTGAGATAACTCTAACTGTACTTTGAGATAATTGGCATTCGCTTGATCCAGTTCCGACCACAAACTACTATCCCAAATAGTTTGAGTTAAGGTAGCGCCGTAACTGTTCGAATGGCTTGAGGACTCATTCCAATCCGCTGACGCACTGGCACTTAAACCCGGCAATAACGCACTGCGGCTGCTCTGTACGCCAACCTCGCCAAGCTGGACGCCGATTTTCGCTTTTTCGTAATTTGGATCGTTCTGCTTTGCTTGTTGCCAAGCTTGTTCAATAGAAATTGCATAGGTAGGCAAACTGAGCGTGGTAGCCAACAATACAAAGGCGATTGTTGGTCGTTGCAGCTTAACCATGCGCCGCTCCCATCATACTGTTGTCGATAACCTCTTCATCAAGCTCCACGCCGTCAAGCACTTCGACATTGATGCCATCTGACAGACCGAGTTTCACAGGTTGTTTATGAAACCCTTGTTCTGAGCTATCGGGGATCAGAACATTCGGTGCGTCACCATCAAATTGCAGAGCGCGCTCCGGTAGAGTGAGCACGTTTTCAGACTTCTTCAGAATGATTTGAGCCGTCGATGAAAAACCAGAACGAAGCAACACATCTTGTGGGATCTTGAGTTCTCCCACTTCAACCTCAAAACCGTTATCAAAACTTTTTGCCGAAGCATTGCCCTCTGGTGAGTTAAGGTTCTCAGATTGAATCGCCACTTTGGTTAGCACACCAGAAATCGCCACATCAGGATAAGGCGCAACCGTCAACATAACGGGCATTCCCGGAGACAACTGCGCAGCATCATGCTCACTGACGCTACCTTTAAAAATCAGACTGTTCATGTCGGCCAATGAAATCATTTCAGTCGCGGCTTGGCTTGATTGAGTCGAGATGATCGGCTCTCCGACCTCTACTTTCTGGTTGAGTACCGTGCCATCAATTGGCGCGTAGATCGTCGACGTTAAACGCGCATCACCGATAGACGCCTCACCACTGCGGATGAGTTCGAGATTCTGGCGCTTTTGCAATACGTCCGCTTGCGCAGATTTGACTGCCGAGCGCGCACTTACGTATTCGTCGTAGTTACTTGGAATAATGTCCTGCTTGACCAAGCTTTCTAAGTTGGACAGTTTTTGTTTGGCGGATTCCAGATCGGCTTCGCTACGCATGAGTTCTGCCGATGCATCCGTTAATGCTTGGGGTGTTGGGTTTGGACGCACTTTGATCAGCGGCTGGCCTTGCTTCACCTTTTCACCAACTTTCGCGTAAATTTCACCGACGATACCGTCAATTTGTGACTTGATAGACACAGAGTGTGCAGGGACAATTTTACCAACAGCCACCGCTTGTTTTTCAATTGTGCCTTTTTCCACAATCAATGTAGGCAGTAATTCTGGTTGAGCAGCAGATTGGAGATAGAAATACGTACCACCGCCGAGCAGCGCAATGCTCACAGCGGAGACAAGCCAACGTTTCGTCATTATTTATTCCAACAATTATTGGGTAGTCTAATGACTACTCCTAAAACACAAAGTTGAAGGAATAATATCCTGCTTTAATAGAGGTTTGGTTGTCACAGTTGGTATGGTTTTGTCAGTCACCTCTGACAATCAAAGACTAAAAAAATCTCGAGGAATCATTCAGCAAAGACGCTGTCTACGATGGCGACTAACATGCTCTGTAACCGCTCGTTTCAACCGCTATCAATTTCATTCTGAACAATGTGCAAAATGGCGCAGTTCGATATCCTCCAATTGCATATCCATACAGTCTTGCGCCTCACGTCCTAGAGCAGGAAAAACTGCATGCGCTTTTAAAATGCCTTGGCTGATAAAGCCGCATTTCTCCAACACACGGATACTCGTGTGGTTGCCAATATGCGGGGCAGTGCGAATGCGCGTTATACCCAAGCTTTGCAGGCAGACAACGCCAAGTTTGCAGGCTTGGGTTGCATAGCCTTTTCCCCGATAGCGAGCAGAAATACCAAAATGGATTTCACTGCTGTCTTGCTCAGGTATCAGCACCAGACAACCAATAGGAGTTTGAGAAGTGAGTTCTTCAATAGCGAAGACTAAGAGATTGGGAGACTTTTGATCATATTGAGCACGCCATCTTTCGATAGCTTCAAGGGTTTGATTAACATTTTGGTGGACTTGGCGATTGAGGAAGCGGCATGCTTGCTCATCGCCTAAATAGTTTTCAAACAGGGGAGCAGCGTCTGTTGTTTTGAGGTGTCTGATTGCCACTTGTTGAGATTCAACTCTCATCATGATTTAGCTCTGATAAACATTCGGTTTCCAGATTTGCATGAAGTTTTCTACTGGAGCAATAGGAGTGAACCCAAACTGTTCGTACAACCCATGAGCATCGCGGGTTGCAAGCATCATACGGCGTAAGCCTTGTAGTTCTGGATGAGCAATAATTTCTGAGATCAACCACTTACTGATGCCTTTACCACGGTGTACCTCCACAACAAACACATCGGCTAGGTACGCAAACGTGGTACGATCGGTAATTAACCGAGCAAAAGCAACGAGTTGATTTTCGTCATCCAAAACCGCAAAACAGAACGAATGGCGCAATGATTTCTCCAGGCGTTCTCTTGGAATGCCCTTTCCCCAATAACTGTTTGAAATGAACTGGTAGATAACGTCTAAATCCATGTCATCTAACGACGTGGTAATTCGAAACCCTTGCATTGTATCCCCCAACATTGATTTATATTTTCTCAGCCACACAGACAAGCGAGTTGGCATTCGCCTCAAATGCTTGCGCTGACCAAGACTGGTACTTCTCTATGATTCTGAATCCCGCTTGTTCAAGGAAAACGTCTATGTCTTCCAGCGGACGATATTTTAAATCAATGCTGGAATGCTCAATCATTCCACCTTCAAAATGGCGCTCTTTCTTCAAATACATGATGGATGTTTGCAAGTCATACTCGACCTTCATACCGAAATAATTCACTTCACCATAAGTTGGAGAAACATAGGTTTGCCACAGTGCCATCTCATTATCCAATTCTAGATTTTCTGGCGTTGGTAACCGCGTATCGAAAACAAATCGCTTACCTTTTTCGAGGTGTCTTGATATTGAGCTCAGTGCACCTGCTAGCATCTCATCACTTAAAAAGGCTTGGAATGCATTCCCTGTCATTATGGCTAGGTCAAACTTCTTACCTAACGAAAACTGGGTTGCGTCGAGATGAAGAAAACGCAAGTTACTCCTGCTTTTGGCTTTGTCCTTTGCGTGTTTGAGCATCCCTTCAGAAATATCAATGCCAATGGCGTCGTTGAGTTGCTCAGAGACTGGAATCGTGACAATGCCGGAACCACAACAGACATCCAATACACTTCGAGCATTGGTTTCTTCGATTAACCTTGTGATGAAAGCAATGTCGTGATGATAATGCTGGTCGTATTGAGCATCGTATTCAATGCCAGACCCGAACTCGGTTAAATCTTGTGTTTTCAAAAACAATCCTTGTTTGTTACTTATTTCAGCGGTGTGACTTTTTCAGCTCTAGCATTAAGTATCGACACACATAACCAATACCAGATACGTAACCAATCACGTTTTCTAGTGAAACCACTTCCAACCCAGCTTGCTGACAGAGTTGCTCAACTTCACTTTCGGTATATGCCTTATGCACGACCGATCCACTATAAGTATTTCGAGGCAAATCTTGTCCATCCGGATCGTGGTATTGAAAGCTGATAAAACATCGTCCATTCGCAGTTAGCTTATGCGAAATACACTCCAAAAGTTGTTGAGGCTCTGCTAGAAACTCAGTAAAACCAAGTGCGGTGATAAGGTCGAAGGTTTGCTCAAACAAAGGGGAAAATGGCTCATCGAGGTTATGAACCGCGACGCTTTGATAGAGGTTAGTTTGGCGCGCTTTATCAACCATTTTGGACGAGATGTCTAAGCCATGGATGGCGAGTTCTGGATAGTGACTTTTTACGACATGTCCGATACTGCCAGTCGCACAGGCTAGGTCGAGAACCGAGCCTTGCTCGATGGGAAAGGTTTTTAACTTCTCAGAAATCCAACGTGGACCGACGTAGTGACTGTCATCCACCAACTTTTGATAGCGATCCGACACATCATCATACATTTTTGCTACGTTCATCGTTTCCTCCTTGATAACCAGAACGATGCTCGAATGTAGCACGCAATAAGCATCTAGACACTTATTGGTTAACTAGTTCTTTATGGTATGTGACCGACTGGTTGTTTAGGACAACAAAAAAATCCGATACTCAATATTTTGAATATCGGATTTTTATAGCGTTATCGAGCTAACCAAATTCTCGCTAGTATTCCTATCGGAGTGGTAACGCCAGTTGTGACAGAGGAAATTTCACCATTTCTTAAAACATAAATGGTTGGGGTCACGCTAATTTTCCATTCACGCATAATATCGCTTGAAGGATCGTTTATGTTTTCAAAACGATATTCTTTTGCCTGCATAAACTGCGCCACACGCTCATTTGGCCCTGATGAGCCAGAAACGCCAACTACGGCATAGTCATCACTCAGCCAGCTCACGCTTGGACTTACAAATTTACAAGCGGGACACCAAGTCGCCCAAAAATAAACAACGACAGGTTGTTCATAACTTTGCGCGATTGCATCGAAGTGTTCACCATCGCTCAATACTGAGCTCAATGGTGGTGCCTCCTGTTTAGGAATATCTTTAGTGCGATACCAATCCATCGCGATAGAAATCGCGGTGACAATGAGCACCATCTGTACGATTTGAATGAGCCAATATCGGAATGTTCTACGCCGCTTTGTCGAACTCATTGAATAGCTCCCCCACTCGCTTGCTTCACCGCACTTAAAACAACATCATCAGTCAGAATCACAGGTAACGGGATACCTTGTGGCGCTGCCGGGCCATAGACGATGTTAAACGGCACACCGTAACGCCCATGAGCTCGTAAAAAGTCAGTTACCGAGCCGTCCGGATGTGTCCAATCCCCTTTTAACGTCGCTACATTAGGGCTTTGCAGCAATGAGTAGACAGGATCTTGCCAGATCACACCGATCTTGTTCGCTTTACACGTGACACACCAATCCGCAGTGACATCCACAAACACCACTCGCCCATTATTGACGTGATCTTCAATCGCCGAGTTAGAAAGCTTCTGCCACGCTAAGTCCTCAGGAAGCGGTGTCGCCCATTGGTCGGCAGTGACACTACCAAGTAACAGGCCACCAGCTATCAACACTAATGACGCAGTTCCGGATACAGCAAGCGCTTTCTCACCATACACTTTCTTAACTCTTGCCATCATTACAACAAAAGCAGCCACAGCGATAAGTGCAATCCATAACATCGGAACATGATTTGCCATTAATGAAAGTAGCCAAACGCTGGTTGCCAACATCATTATGCCAAACACTATTTTAACGACATTCATCCACGAGCCAGGCTTTGGTAGTTTCAGCGCGATACTTGGAAACACAGCGACTAAGATCCAAGGCAGTGCCATACCCAATGCTAATGCTGTAAAAGTTGCAAATAACGTTAATACGTCGGCACCCAAGGCAAACGCCACGGCTGTTCCCAGGAAAGGCGCGGAGCAAGGCGTCGCAAGCAATGTGGCAAACATACCTTGAACATAGTGACCAACTAGGGAGTTATCACCTTTCGAGGCCAGCCATGTATTGGTACCCGATGATAGACGGATTTCAAACAGCCCCAGCATATTGGCCCCAAACAAAGTGGTGACCAACACCATAAAACCTAAGAACCAAGGGCTTTGAAATTGCACGCCCCAGCCAATGGCATTACCTGTTAGCTTGAGCACCAAAATAAAACCAGCGAGAATCCAGAACGACGTTAATATACCAAGTGACGAGGCAACAAACTGAGCGCGAATTTGACGACGCTCGATACCTTGAGCGGCAACAATACTACTTAGCTTCATCCCCAAAACCGGAAGAACGCAAGGCATAATGTTAAGAATTAAACCGCCGAGCAACGCGAATAGAAAAACACTCGTTAGAGACGTGCTCGGCAACGGTTCAACTATTGCCTCAGCAGTTGCTTGAGTGGTTTCTTCTGCTAGTAAATTGGTGTCTTTGATGGTCACAAACAGCGACTGATCATCTAACTCCACATCGCCCAGCCAAGTATCAACGATATAGCTCGCGGTGACGATGTTTCCTTCTTGATGCATTCCTTCAAGCTTGAAGCTATAGTCTCGCGTTGCTTCATCGACACCATCCACCAGCACTTGTGGTTGTTGCCAACCCTGACTGTTCTTTAGCTTGATTTGTAGTTTCGATTGGTTCGCATCCCAACTCGCCTGAGTAACATCAATAAACGGCGATGGCTGCGGCACGTTACTCACTGCTTGAGCGTAACTGAACATCACGTCTTCATCGACTTTTAGATCAGAAGGCAAGAACGTCAATTGAATTTTATAGTCGGTCAGCACACAAATCGTCGTACAAGAAGAAAGTGTCAGTACCGCATCAATCGTGACAGGTTTTGACATGTCTTCGACGTGCAGCGTCATGGGGAACAAAGTATCGCCTTTATACCCAAGAGTCTCGATACCTAATAGTTCGAATTTTTGTGGATGCGGCCATTGCCAATCCACTTTGGATAAATTTTGTGAATTTTGCCAATCAATAGATGGCGCTACGCCGCCCTCACCAGGTGAACGCCAGTAAGTTTTCCAGTCTCCGGTTAACTTGACATCCAAATAACCTGTAAGTGTTTTGGCTTGCGGATCTTGTTGACCAGTGAGCACAAAGCGCGTTTGCACTGGAGGATGTTGTGGGTTGGTTAGCCAACCTGTATCAGTAATTTGAGCTAAAACACTCAGAGAGAGCAAACTCAAAGCAAGCGTCATAAAAAACATGGACGCAAACTGAGTCAGTTTAGTAATTTGATTCATAGTGATTCCTAGTTAAAAGACAAAGGTGCTAAATAACTGACGCTAGTGGTCAGAAAGCACGCTTTTATTCTCGGAACACACAGAAAGTCAGATGGACTCGATACTTACGGCCTATCGGTTCCGTCCAATGTTGCGCACCAATATAGGCACTGCACAACCAAATTGCCGAAGCAAAAATACCCACAAACAGAACAACAATAAATACATCGAGTTGATGTTGAGAAAACTGAATTAACTTTTCAGACAATTCGCACTTGCTGGTTTCTTTAGTATCAATCGACTTGACGCTCGAACGCTCATCAGTAAGTGAAACCGCGGGCGATTCCGTCTCATATTTCATAGAGCATGACGATGCAAAACCTGAATTTTGCATCAGACACACAACCACCACCCAGCCAATAATCGCTAGTAGCCATTTTGCCCGCTTATGTGGCGTGTGATGTCGTTTAGTCAACAAACTCATAAGAATTCAGATAAAGTAAGAACGAAGAAGATAATACGCGAGTCGTCATAAAGCTCAAGTTGTATCCTCTAAATAGCCTTAAGAGGCTTCACTCGGTAAGCTTTAATCTAGCTTGCCATAAATATATGCCAACTCTGCAACGGTTTTTGCCGAGAACTTCTTCAATAGATTAGCTCGGTGTACTTCAACCGTTCGCATTGCTATGCAAAGTTCGTCAGCAATACGAATGTTGCGCTTTCCTTCAATGATCAAACGTAAAATGTCTTTTTCTCTAGGTGTGAGCGATTCATAAGCCGATTTAGCTGCTGCCATATCGAGGTTTGTGGCAGACTGCGCCTGTCCCTGCAAAATGGCTCGTGCCAGTTCATCGCCTTTGACTGGTTTTTGGAAGAAATTGACCGCCCCAGCTTGCAATGCATCGACCGCCATCGGAACATCACCATGCCCTGTCAGATAAATAACGGCTAGCGGGCTGTTGGCTTGATTTAAAATTTGGTGCACTTGCTGACCACGAAGGTTGGGCATTCGGCTATCAAGGATCACGCATCCGGCTTGATGAATGTCCACTTTATCGAGAAAAGATTGCCCATCAGCAAAAGTCGTCACGTTGAAGTCATGCTCTTCCAGCATAAAAGCGAGCGAGTCACGCACCGATTCATCATCATCGACTACAAAAACAGGTAGCTGCTTTTCACCGCTGCTCATTGAATGCTCCTATGCCTAGTTCAGATTAGTTTTGATATGGAAACACAAGCTCAACCAAACAACCATGTGGTGCTGTCGAGCTGATGACAAACTCGCCACCATGCATTTCCATCACATCGCGACAAATGGCTAACCCTAGCCCAAGCCCTTCTTCTTTGCTACTCACAAACGCTTGAGTCGGATTCTCTTGCTGCAACCCTGTACCATTGTCTAACACTCGAATAGAGAGTTGACTGATTTGGTAATCGCAATGCAGGGCAATTTTACCTTGATAACCTGATGAGTGATATTTCTCTTGGAACAAAGTACACGCATCAATCGCGTTGCTGATCACATTAACTAAAACCTGTTGTACGCCAACTGCATCGACAAGTAACGGACGAATGTTCCCTTCTGTACTGGCCACAATAGAAATGTTTTGCTTCTGCATTCTAAAATGGAGCAACTCAATCGTGTCATCAATGAGTACTTGAAGATCACACGACGTTTTGTCGACACTTCGCTTGCTAATCAACGTTCTTAATCGCTGAATAATTGCATCGGCTCTTTCAACTTGACCCTGTATTTTCTCAAGTACAGGGACAATATCTTCATGAGGGCGCTTTTTGGCCAAGCGAAGTAAACCGCCTTCACTATAATTGCGAATAGCTGCCAATGGCTGATTGAGTTCATGGGCAAGACTAGTGCCGATTTCTCCGACAATCGCGACCCTTTGTGAATGTTCTAACTGTTCACTTTTCTCTTTTAATCGTAACGATGTCTGCTCCAACGCTTGCTTACTCTTGCTAAATCGATACTCAAGCCAAAAGTGGTACGCGTTCAACACAATCACAAACATGAACAGCGCCCACGCCCATTCTTGATGACTACGCAGCCAGCGCAGTGCCTCACTCCACCAAGGTTGTTGCAACGGATGGAGATCCAACGCCTGATAAAGTTTGTCGATGCTCAGCAAGCTGACGGGGGACGTCCAACCTGATGCGCCTGCCGCAATAACCGCAGGGTGTTCAGGTGGCATCGCTAACAATTCTTGCGCAATCTGTTTGGCGAGCTGAGCAGAGCCGCGCTCTGTTTTGGCAAATGACCAGTTTGGATATAACGGCGTAGAAACAGCGCACGAAGAATGTTCATTTGGCTGTTGATTTAGGACTCGAAAATCCCCTTGCTGTAAAAGCCCTTCACTTAGCATCTGTTCCAATAAACAAGCAGGGACGACGGCCGCTTCCACATTACCATCACGTAATTGATACAGGTTGGCATCAATAGGAAAACCAAGATAGCGGACATCAGAAAAGAAATCGTTTGGATTAAGCCCCATTTTGACTATTTGATAGCGCATCGTTAGATAACCACCAAACGCTTTTTCTGATACCGCCGCAACGGGACGTCCTGAGACATCTTGCACCGTTTGATAACTTGAATTGGCTCGAACCACAAGCGCCGAACCAATGCCATAATTCGAGTTTTGTGGGGCTCTGCTGGTTAGCGTTGCCATCCACGATAGCGCGTATTGCCTACCCAATCGCACTGCCTGACCTGGGTTAGTTAAGATGAAATCCATCGTCTGAAACTTCACCGCTTCGCCCATTTCATCCAAGTTAAGGGGATGAAGAACAAAATGCACATCAGAAATTTGCTGATTGAGCCAATCAATGGTCGGTTGCCATCTCTGCTCAGCATAAAGGTGACCACGTATCGCTAACACGCCCACTTCGACTTTCTGCTTGGCCTCTGGCTGCACTGCCTTTTGCTCTTGCATTTCTTGCAGATATTCTTGTTCAGAAACTGCGCCCTGAGCCAAAGATGCAAAGGCAACTAAGCAAAGAATCCAAAGCTGAAGCCACAGTGCTTTTTTCATGATGAGTCGAATCGTTCCGTCAAGAGAGTACGACAAGAATAACAGCTACCTTCCCTAAACCACATTTGTTTTAGATCAAGTTTGATCTGGGTATGTGGAAATCCACAATATAAGCCTCGCGGTGCATTTCTCACAATGGAAGCAGTCAATTCAAATACAACACAAAAGCAGGTGAGTTATGGATTCCACCAAACGTCGCTTTCTCAGCGCAGTTACAGCCGGAGCCGCGTTAATTCCAGTCGCAGGCATTGGCACGGCAACTGCGGGAAACATTATTCGAAATAACCAGTCCGCCGACCGAAAAGGACAAGTCGGCAAGCGTTATGCCATGGTGATAGATTTGCGTAAATGTGTCGGATGCCAAGCGTGCACTGTGGGTTGCAGCATCGAGAACCAAGCGCCAATCGGTCAATTCCGAACCACCGTAAAGCAATACGAAGTTACGTTAGATGATGGCTCTACAGCCACGCGAGAAGCAAAAGCCTTTATGCTACCGCGCCTTTGTAACCACTGCGACAACCCGCCTTGCGTGGCAGTGTGTCCGGTTCAAGCAACCTTTCAGCGCGAAGATGGCATTGTCATGGTGGATAACAGTCGCTGCGTAGCGTGTGCGTATTGTGTACAAGCTTGCCCTTACGATGCTCGCTTTATCAATGAAGACACCCTCACCGCAGATAAATGTACCTTCTGTGCTCACCGTCTAGAACAAGGTCTATTGCCTGCCTGCGTGGAAACCTGTGTTGGCGGTGCACGTGTAATTGGTGATTTGAATGATCCATCAAGTGAAGTCCGCCACTTAATTGCGAAGCACCAAGACGATATCAAAGTGCTAAAACCCAATGAAGGCACCAAGCCTCACGTGTTTTACATCGGCATGGATGAACGCTTCACCAGCCACATCGACGGACAACCTGCTATTTACGACCCACAGGGAGAGCGCGCATGAACATCACCGAAGTGTTAGTCCAACCTCAAGCGATGGCTTGGCTCCCGTGGGCGGTGCAATATTTCTTCTACATCGGTTCGGCTTATGCGGCTGCTGTTTTATTCCTAATCGCCCTATTATTTGAAAAACACACCAGTCACAGACTGCGCGCTGCGCTTGTTCTGACGCTGGCCATCGGCGCCATCGTGGGGCCATTAGCGTTAACTGGCGACCTTCACCAACCGGGACGCGCATGGCATTTTTACGCACACATCACTCCGTGGTCATGGATGTCTTTAGGGTCGCTTTTCTTGCCTGTTTTCTCAGGTTTAGCGGTAGTGACTGCATGGCTGTATCTCCGCGAGGATCTGATCAACTTACGTAATCAGCCAGGGAAAGTACTGCCTCTAATTTCAAAGCTGTCACTGGGTGACTGGGCGCTCTCTCGTAGAGTCATGCTTATGGTATCTGTTATCACGGTGCTATCAGGCATCACCATTGCAGTCTACACAGGCGCTGAAATTGCAGTCGTTAAATCGCGCTCTTTATGGCACCAACCCGCGTCGCCGGTTCTTTGGTTTGTCACTGCGTTTATGAGCGCGGTCGGATTTTCTCTGTTGATTTGGCTCTTGCTGCCTAGTCAGTCAAAGACGCTGACATCTGGCGATACTAATTTACTTAAAAAATCAGTGGTTACCAGCGGTGTATTAACGCTGATACTGCTACCGATTTGGGCATCCAACAATTCCGCATTTTCGCTCTATTCTAGCGAACAATGGATGCACAACATTGCCCTGCTCACTTTTGTCGTTTTAGGTTGTGTTTTGCTCGCTTTCATCTTCTTGCGCGATACCAAAAAGTCCGCATCAGCCAGATTTCGTCACGTCATAGGGCTCAGTTTTGTGTCTGCTGCCGCACTGGCAAGTGCATGGCTGATTCGCTGGTTTACCATCATGGAAGTGCAAACCATCGCCAAGTTCGATGCAGGGCTGTATCCATACCAACTCACTATGGATGGAAATGGCTGGATAGGCATTATCGGCATGCTCGGATTATGGCTTGCACTGGCACTGCTCGGTTCGGAGCTGGTTCAGCCAAAACAAAAGATCGAAGTAAAAGCCTCATCACTCACCTTAACTGAACGCTAATCAAAGAGGATTTCATCATGGATAACAAACGCCGTCAGTTTTTGAAATCAGGCATTGCAGTGGGTGGGCTTGGCGCATTCGCTGCGGGTTACGCCACCACCACCAAACACATGGTCGAGGGTGCGCTCGAAGGCACTGCGGGAGAAAAAACGCGTGATATTCACCACGGTAACTCGCTTGAACCAGAGTACACGGTCAACAGCAAAGGCAACCTAATCCCTAATCCAAATCAGCGCGTTGCGCCATCGATGTGCTTTGGTTGTTGGTCACTGTGCGGATTGCGTGTACGCATTGATAACCGCAACGACGAGATTTTGCGTATTACTGGCAACCCATATCACCCACTCTCTCATCAGCAACACATTCCGTTCGAAACGCCAGTCAAAGATGCTTATTTAAGTTTGGCAGGAGAAGCGGGCCTTGACGGTCGTTCAACAGCATGCGCACGTGGCAATGGGATGCTAGAAATTCGCAACAGCCCGTACCGCATTACTCAGCCACTGAAACGAGTTGGAAAACGCGGCGAAGGAAAATGGATTCCGATCAGCTACGAGCAATTGATAGAAGAAATCGTAGAAGGTGGTGATTTATTTGGTGAAGGCCATGTTGATGGCTTACGCGACATTCACGATTTAACAACGCCCGTAGATCCTGAAAACCCAGAATATGGACCGAAAGCCAACCAATTGTTAATGACCAACGCCGGTAACGAAGGCCGAGACGACATATTCAAACGCTTCGCGTTCAACAGCTATGGTACACGTAACTTTGGGCATCACGGCTCTTACTGCGGCTACGCATTTCGTGCTGGCAGCGGCGCATTTATGAACGACTTAGATAAGAACGCACACTTAAAGCCAGATTTTGATAATGCGGAATACATCATCTTCATCGGTATGTCGCCTGCGCAAGCTGGCAACCCTTTTAAGCGTCAGGCGCGCCAACTCGCCAATGCGCGAACAGAAGGTAGCTTGGAATACTCCATCATCACGCCAAGTTTGCCTGCGGGTTCATCGAGCTTGGCTGCCGGTGACAACAACCGCTGGATACCAATCAAACCGGGCACCGACTCTGCCCTCGTGCTTGGTATGATCCAGTGGATCATCGAAAACCAACGATACAACAAAACCTTCTTGGCGCAGCCGGGGGCAAACGCGATGAAGCGAGCCGGCACCGCGCACTGGTGTAATGCTACGCATCTCGTGATAAGCGATAATCAGCACCCGAGAAACGGCACGTTTTTACGCGCGTCGGACTTGAATCTGCCATTCGAGGGCGAAGCGTTGTCTGACTCCGACCCGTACGTCATCGTGGATGAGCAAAGCGGCGAATTTGGTGTTCATACCCAAGCTGAGGAAGCGGCACTGTTTGTCGATAAAACGGTTTCGCTTGCATCGGGCGAAGTGCGCGTAAAATCGTCTCTACATAGACTCAAAGAAGAGGCGTTCAAATACAGCCTTGCGTTCTACAGCCAACAATGTGAAATCCCTGTCGAACAAATTGTTGAACTAGCAAAGCGCTTCACCAGTCACGGAACAAAAGCGGTGGTCGATACCCACGGTGGCAACATGCACACCAATGGGTTCTATAACTCGTTTACCATCATGATGCTCAATGCGTTGATTGGTAACATAAATATGAAAGGCGGCGCGATGGCCAAAGCGGGTGGCTACCCAACTTCCGCTGCGGGTCCTCGTTACGACTTCACCAAATTTGCTGGCAAAGTCGGCCCGAAAGGCGTCTTTTTGTCGCGCAGTAAATTCCCCTACCACAAAACCAGCGAATACAAACGTCGCGTTGAGGCAGGTGAATCACCTTACCCAACTCGCGCCCCTTGGTATCCGTTTGCCGCGCCACTGCTGACAGAGCACCTATCTGCGGCTATTGATGGGTATCCATACCGCGTTAAAGCGTGGATCAATCACATGGCGAACCCAATGTATGGTGTACCCGGCTTGAAAGCGCTGCTGGAAGACAAGCTTAAAGATCCAAAGCAGCTCGGTTTGATTGTGTCTGTTGATGCGTTCATTAACGAAACCACCGCATTGTCGGATTATATTGTGCCGGACACGGTCACCTACGAAAGCTGGGGTATGGCAACGCCTTGGCACGACGTTCCGGTGAAAACCATCACCGCTCGCTGGCCGATTGTGGAAGCGCGAACAGAGAAAACCGCCGATGGTCGTTCAATTTGCTTAGAAAACTTTTTGATTGATGTCGCCAAGAAAATGCAACTAGGCGGCTTTGGTGACAACGCGATTCAAGATGCGCAAGGGAATTGGCACGCTCTCCACAGCGCTGAAGATTTCTACTTACGTTCCGCGGCAAACTTGGCTTATGTGAAAGGCGGGGTGCCTGAAGTTTCGGCAGAAGACATTGCGTGGTCCGGCCTAGAGCGTTTAATGCCAGCCATGCAGAAGACGCTGACAGCGGATGAGATGAAACGTGTGGCGTTTATTTTTGCTCGCGGTGGACGTTTTGAAAATGCAACCGAAGCGTATCAAGGTGAGCAAATGAAGCACAAATGGACACGACCTGTCGCGATATGGAATGAACGTGTCGGCAGCGCAAGAAACACCATGACCGGTGATTTCTACACGGGTTGCCCAACATGGCATCCACAAAAACTGGCCGATGGCACACCAATGGAAGACCAGTTCCCAAGCTCAGAATGGCCTTTCAGCCTGACGAACTTTAAATCCAACATTCACAGTGCGGTATCCAATCTATCGCCAAGGTTGAACTCGATTAAAGGCGTAAACCCAGTGTACATCCATCCAATCGATGCCGAGCGCGCAGGCATTAAAACGGGTGATGAGTTTGTTATCGAGACGCCATCTGCAAGCACCAAAGCACTTGCGATGATAGTCAGCGGGATTCGCCCTAGCACACTCGGATTTGAACATGGGTTTGGTCATACCGAGCTAGGACAACGCTCGCACTGGATCGGCGATAAACAACAACCCGTAAAAACGCGCAGCCAAGATGGCGTCAACATTAACGACATTGGCTTAATTGATCCTACCCGAGAAGGTAAAGGTGTATTGTTGGATTGGGTAGTGGGCGCGGCGGCACGTCAGTCCCTGCCGGCCAAAATCCGCAAAGCGTAACGCCGCACGTTAAGACGTCTCTACCACTTAGAGCTGCCGATTTGTGCAGCTCTTCACCACTTTGTTTTTATCGCTTATAGAACAACCAATAAAAACAAATACGGCCATTTACACTTATTAAATATGTGGAAATCCACAATACCTTTCATTATTGACAAGGCCGACAATATCGTCCAAGTGACTACCAAGTAGCACTTAGACATATTAATAAAAATTAAAGTGAGTCAGCATGTCAAAAATTCTTCCAGTGGTGGTGGCCTGTTTGTTAGCAACCACTATGGGCGCAAGCGCCTCGTCTATTCCGGAAAAAGCCAGCGTATGTAGCGGTTGTCACGGCCAAGATGGCATGGGACAGCCAAATATCGCGCCGATGATCGCTGGTTTAAACGCGAATTATCTCAACACTCAAATCGAACTATTCCTTAGTGGCGAACGCCAAAATGTGGTCATGCAAGGCATGGCGAAGGAACTCAGCGATCCCGCAGACCGTAAGGAAGTTATGGAGTACTTTGCTAACCTCCCGAGCTATGGGTTCACGAATCCAGAACAACGCGGCGACCAAGCTGATATTCGTAACCCGTATCGTAAGTTAATTTTCCAAGGCGATTGGGATAGAAACATTCCAGCTTGCGCAACTTGTCATGGAGCCAGCGGTATGGGCGTCGACAAGTTCCCTCGCCTCGCAAGCCAACATGCTGATTACTTAAAAACGCAATTGATGGCATGGAAAAACGGCACTCGCAGTGGTGACCCGCTCAATATGATGGGGACCATCGCAAAAAATCTCACTGACAAAGAGATCGAAAATCTTGCTTACTACTTTGCCTCATTACGTTACTAGGAGCAGTCATGAAACGTTTCTATTCTTTGTTCGCACTGCCTTTCATTTCTACGCTCGTATTAGCTAACGATCTGTTACCGGACCGCCAGAAAGAGCTACCTGCGATAGAAAAAGAAAAGCACGGTGAATACTTAAAACCGCGTGATCTCAGCACAATCCCAAACACCGCATTTGGTGAGCAAGTAAAACGCGGTTACTCGCTCTTTGTTAACTCACAACAAATGCGCGGAAAATACGTTGGCAACGAACAAAACTGTGTGAACTGCCATATGGAGGCAGGACGAAAAGCAAACGCTGCGCCACTGTGGGCAGCTTACATGGCATACCCGGCATATCGTAAGAAAAACGATCGCGTAAACAGCTATGCTGACCGTATCCAAGGTTGTTTCGAGTATTCCATGAACGGTAAAGCGCCCGCTTACGATTCGACAGAAATTGTTGCCCTTAGTGCTTACGCCTACTGGTTAGCGATGGGCGGCTTGCTTGACAAACATGGTATGGCGGATGAACCCATTCCAGAGCTAGACGCAAAAGCGTTGCAAATTGGTGGAAAAGCAAAAGACTTTCCGTTGCCCGAAGCCATCGCACAAGCATTACCAGTTGAAAAGCGAGGTAATCTCTCTGGGCGTGGCTACCCAAAAATCGCCGCCCCTGAGCAAGAACCATCAATAGAGCGAGGCGCATTGGTCTACGAAAAGAGCTGTGAAACTTGCCATCGCGCCGACGGTTCAGGCATCAAAGACACCAACGACCATTCATACATTCCACCACTTTGGGGCGAATATGCGTATAACTGGGGCGCAGGCATGCACCGGATTAACACTGCAGCCTATTTTATTTACGAAAACATGCCGCTTGGGAAAAGTGTGCAGCTGACAGAGCAAGAAGCTTGGGATGTCGCAGCATACGTCAACAGCCATGAGCGTCCACAAGATCCTCGATTCAAAGGCAATGTCACCGCAAACGCGGAGAAATATCACCAGCACCAAGGCTATTACGGCAAAACGCTCAACGGTACGCAAGTCGGCTCCAATGCCTTTAAGAGCGGAACGGTCAAGTAAAGTACAACTAAGCACCTTAAATAAAATGCTCTTTTTCCCTGCTCAGATTATCTGGGCAGGGTTACTTACCCTTAAAAACAAGTAATTACCCCCTCCAATAAACCAAGCAACATCATATTACTTTCGGCTTCCAACATACTCATCTTCGCCGTAAAATCTTGTACCAAACGCGACTTCGTTTATGTCTTAGATCTCCCATATGCTCTAATGCCAAAAGTAAGAAACTCGTAAACTCCTGAATCAAAACAAGCGTGCCCAGTGAAAAAAGAGTATTCTTAAAGCAAATGAATCTAAAACCTACCCGATGAGTATTCAACCTAATTCCCGTCAGTTAATTTCATGCGAAGAGTGCGGCCTTGTTGTTCGCATTCCCGATATCGAACAGGGGCAAAAAGCACAATGTCCTCGATGTTCGCATTCGCTGACTAAAGTGAATGCCAAGCCTTACCAAAGCGTGATCGCCATATCATCGGCATGTTTGATCATGTTAGTGCTAAGCATTTCTTTCCCTTTTATGTCGTTCAGCGTGCAAGGGTTGTCGCAAGAAATCACCTTGTTGCACGCTGCCAAAATGCTGGCTGAGTTTCAAAATGTGCTTTTGGGTGTGCTGCTACTCGCAACAGTTATCGTTTTGCCTGCAATCTATGTTGGTCTCATTCTCTTTCTTCACCTTGAAGCATTAAAAGCACGTAAACATACCCCCTCTAGAAAGCAGCAACGAATGGCAAAAGTTTTATGCCGTCTTCTGTTTCGAGTCGAACCCTGGTTAATGGTGGATGTCTTTTTGATTGGCGTGTTGGTCAGCTTAATTAAAATCGCTTCCCTCGCAGACATAGGAATGGGCACTTCATTCTGGGCGTTTTGTGTATATACCGTTCTGGTAGTCAAATGCATATCAATGGTCGACAAAAGCTGGCTCTGGGGGCACTTTATTCCAGCTATCGAGCTATCTGATGTAAAAGAGGGTGATACGCACCATAACCACAACCATATTGGTTGTCATACGTGTCACCAGCTCAACCCTATTGAAGCTAAAAAACACCAACACTGCATTCGTTGTAAAAGCCCTATTCACAAATACAACCCCGCAGACAACTTACAAAAAGCTTGGGCGCTTTTGTTTGCTTCAGTCATTTTCTATATCCCTGCAAACCTCTACCCTATGATGTACACCGTAAGTCTTGGACATGCAGAAGGTTCAACTATCATGGAGGGGGTAATATTGCTTTGGCATTTAGGTTCTTACCCTATTGCGATGGTAATTTTCTTTGCTAGCGTATTTATTCCAATGGCGAAAATGCTGGCACTCGCGTGGCTGTATTACAATGCGCAAAAAGCGCGATATCTTCCGCACGAAGAGAGTATTTCACGCTTAAAGATCTACCGTATAACTGAGTTTATTGGCCGTTGGTCCATGATCGATATCTTCGTCGTCGCGATCTTAGTTGCACTGGTTCAACTGCAAAACTTAATGGCGATTTATCCAGGTCCTGCTGCGCTCTCTTTCGCGGCAGTGGTCATTTTTACTATGCTTTCTGCAATGATATTTGACTCACGTTTGTTGTGGCAATTGCCACAAAACGAAGTGCAGGAGCCGATTTCTGACAACTTAAACGAGAAAGCCAAATATGAGTGATGAGAACAACGTAACCGCTCAAATAAAACCGCAAAAGCAGATTTCTGCGATATGGATTGTCCCGATCCTTGCGCTAGCCATGGGAGCGTGGATGCTGTTCCAATATATCAACAGTACAGGCCCACAAATTACTCTCCAACTGCCAACCGCAGATGGGATTGAGGTTGGCAAAACCGAAATCCGAGCATTGAATGTAAAAGTCGGACTGATTACTGAAGTCACTCTCAGTGAAAATTACGATCACATCATCGCTAAGGCACAAATGAACAAGGATGCAGAACGCATGTTGCGAGATGACACCATGTTTTGGGTGGTGAAGCCTCGTATTGGCCGTGATGGCGTTTCAGGTTTAGAAACCTTGCTCTCTGGCGCTTATATCCAACTTCAGCCGGGTAAATCTAAAATAGAGAAAGAGCGCTTTACGGTCTTAGATGTTCCCCCAGTCGCCTCTCCTGATGCAGAGGGGTTACGCCTTGTGTTAACACACCGCGAGGCTGGTAAGCTAGGCGTTGGTGACCCCGTCATTTATAAAGGCTTTACGGTTGGTCGCGTAGAGAAAACCAGCTTTGATGTTGACACTCGCAAAGCGTTATACCAACTCTTTATTTTCAAGCCTTATGACAGCTTAGTGCGCACTCGTACCAAGTTCTGGCTGAATTCTGGCGTAGATTTACAGCTCAATGCTGAAGGGTTCGAAGTCAAGTTTGGCTCATTAGAGAGCATGCTAACGGGTGGTGTTACCTTCGATACCGTTCCAGGTCTTGAATCCGGTGAACAGCTCACTGAAAATATGGTCAACTTCCGCTTGTACGATGATATTAAACAACTTCGAGAAGGTATGTACGATGATTATATTGAATTCGTTATGCTTTTTGATGAATCGGTACGAGGACTTAAACGTAAGGCACCTGTCGAATATCGAGGCTTGAGAATTGGTACTGTGATGCGTGTACCAATGCGACTTCCAACCCCAGAAGAGAACTTTTCTGCGAAAAAAATTCCTGTATTGGTACGTATCGAGCTCGGCCGTGTTTATGGCGATTTCCAATCCCAATCTTTACCAATGTTAAAAGATAAATTGAAGAATGAGTTTGCTAAAGGCCTACGTGGTACTTTAAAAACAGGTAACTTATTAACAGGCGCACTATATGTTGACGCCGACTTCTATCCAAATGACGAGCCTTACGTACCGAGTAAGTTTGCTGATTTAGATGTTTTCCCAACCATGCGTGGTGGTTTTGCGCAGGTTCAGCGCCAAGTGAACGACTTCCTAAATAAGATTAATAACTTACCAATGGAAGAAACACTAGACTCTCTCAATTCAACGTTAAAAACGTCTGAAAAAACGTTAGCTTCAGCAGAACGCGTGGCGGACAGTATTGATAAACTTTTGAATCAAAAAGAAACGCAAGAGATTCCAACAGATATTCGCCAAAGCTTACAGCAATTACAAAAAACACTCGATGGTTATGGGCCCAACTCAACCATGTACAGCGAAATGGAAGCCACGCTAAAAGAATTAGAAAGCGTGATGACAGAGTTTAAACCCGTACTTAAACAGCTAAACGAAAAGCCAAACTCTCTTGTGTTTGGAGAAGATGAAATCAGTGACCCAATACCAGTTAAAGGCCAAAACTAATGAAACGAGTATTCTTTCTGTCTATCGCGCTATTTGTCGGTCTAACGGGTTGCAGTAGCGCTCCGCAAACTAAAGGAGCTATGTACCTTCTACCTAAGGTGGAACCAGTGACGCTGAGCTCTTCTGATATCGCTCAGCGCCCAACTTTAGTTGTTCGTCCAGTGACATTGGCGAGTTATTTGAATGATAGTGGCATTGTTTATCGAACCTCTGAGACCCAAGTTATTCAGGCGAAACACAATCAATGGGCGCACAGTATTTCTGAGCAAATCACTCAGAGAGTCGTCGCGGAGCTGCGTCACAAGCAAAGTCATTACTGGCCGGCTGAAATGAATAATCTGTTGGATCAAAGCAGTGAAGCCAAACTACAGCTTACGTTAAATAAATTTAATGGCAGCTACAAAGGTAATATCGAAATTGAGGGAGAATGGTTACTCATTAATGCCGAAGGTAAGGTCGAAAACAGTGCGCCAATACAAATCTCAAAGCCGCTTCAAGATGAAGGCTATGAAGCGCTCGTCAACGCTTTATCCATAGGCTTAGAAAGCCTAACCTCAGACATTGCCAAACAACTCTAAGTCAATGTTAATTACAGGGAAGCAAGTTGCTTCCCTTTTTTATGCAGAGTGTAGCGACTTCTACTAAGCTGAAAGCTGACGAAAAGCCGAAAAGGAAATTGGATGAAACCATGTAACCTGCTATCACTCTCCTCACTCATTCTTGTATTACCTACATCAGTAGCGCTCTCAGCCGAGACACAAGAATCTCGTTGGCGAAATAGCATAGAAGTGTACATGCTAGGACTGAATATCCACGGGGATACCAGTATTGGTCGCTTTTCATCAGAGGTGGATGTCGATCCTAAGTTCATCGTAGACCACCTCGATATTGGGGCGATGTTGCGATTCGAGAGTATTTACCAAAGTAAGTGGGGCTACTACATAGATTATAGTTTCATGAACTTAAGTGGTGATGTTAATAATATCAAGGGCGCTCTGCCTAACGCTCGTTATCGTGCGGACATCGAAATACGGCAAGGTGTTCTAGAAGCAAAGGCATTCCAACGCGAACAATATTCATTTGGTAAACTGGATTATATGTTTGGATTACGTTGGTGGGACAATGACATCACCGGCAAGCTGTATCGTAATGACAACCGGGTACTAGAAGATAGACTGTCATTACAAGAAGATTGGGTCGATTTTTTAGTTGGCTTGCGACTCATTGATGAATTGAGCGAAAACTGGCGATTTCATGCCAGCATCGACGCCGGACTTGGCAACGATACTCACTTCACTTATGCCATTCAAACTGGTGTTCGTTATCGTTTTAACGAATGGTCTGATCTCAACTTAGCTTACAAGTCGACCTGGGTTGATTACAAAAATGAGGGAGTATTTGAATATGATACAGCTTCTCAAGGGCTTTTAGTCGGACTTGGCTTTTACTTTTGATCAGGTGAAACCCTAGCCTATATTCAAGCGTTGTAACGTGTACTAGCTCTAGGTACACGTCTAGTGCCGCGTTACAGATGCTTAAATAAGGCAAATTGATCTTCATCAGACTATAAATTGCTCTTCGGTGTTACTCTCTGTCGCAAAATATAAAACCCCACTCTATGACCTCATATAGGTCTTATTGATAAGGTTCCCGAGTAGCAATGTCGATTAACATTTCCGATTTAACCACCGCCCTAAATAAGGTGGAGCATATTCATAAAGTTCAGCTTGAAAACGTACATCAGTTCTTCAAAGCAAACGAAGCTTTCTCGTTGCAAACATTCAGCCAGCTGATATCAAGCGACTCGCTTGATGATCGATTTAAAACCATCGATAAAGCTTTCTCTTTGCTTGGTGATGCAAAAACCTACCTTTTAGAAGTGTCTTACCTTATTAAGTAAAAAAAGAAAGCCCCGATAAAATTCATTACCGGGGCTATCATTTTCTATCTAAACTAATGACTTACAATTTGTAACGATCATCAATTACCGTTAATTCTGGGAAGGTTTTACCCTCGTCCATCGCTTCCTCTGTCTCTTCTTTTACTTGGTTATCAATCCAGAAATTACCGATATCCATTGGATGAAGCACCCATTCTGTCGCTTTTGTCATGCCATTTTTAGGAATTTTAACCCAGCGCCAATGAGCAACTCGAGAATAAGGCACCATGTAGCCAGGAACGATGATATTCGCTTTGCTGACATAGTTTTGGATTTGATGCGACAAGTCGTAACGTTTCTCCTGATCAAATTCAGAGTCATACGCTTCAATTAACTTGTCTAGCTCAGGGCTGCTGTAGTTGGTGTGAGCATTCGTTTGTGGTCGATTTGCATTATCCGAGTGTAGGTATTCCCAATACGCAGGGATCTCACCAGAGCCCATATTCAAAAACGCTAGCTGATGCTTTTTCTCAAGAATGTATTTAAACGCAGATGAGCCATCCACCAAGTTTAACGTGAACTCAAGACCAGCAAGTTTCGCTTGCTCTTTCAGGTATGCAATACGCGGTGTCCAAGAGTTGTATCCGTAGGTGATGGCAAAGCTCAAGCGTTGGCCCTTGTCGTTAACACGAATACCATCTGCGCCCACTTTGTCAAAGCCCGCTTTTTCGAAGTGTTTAACCGCCGCATCAGCATCAAACTTTGGCGGTGTATTGTTAGGATCATCGTATTCGCCATGACCAAAGCCGAGTCCATGCGGTTTACGTGAATAATCTCCACGCATGATGTTTTCAATCATGCCGTCATAGTCAGTGGCTGCCATAACACCTTTACGCACTTCTAGGTTATACAACATCGGCATCGCTGTGTTCATCCAAAGACCACCAGCTCCTTGCGGTGCTTCGTTAAAGCCCCAGTACTTTTGGATATAGCCTTTTTTGTACACATCACTATTGGTTTTGTCATGCCAAAAGCTTGGTAGCACCATCTCAAAGTAGTCTAAGTTGCCTTTCTCAAAGTGCTTCATAGCAATATCAGGATCGCGAATCACCTTAATGCGAACCTTTTCAACGTTATAACGGTTTTTATAGTAGCGGTTGTTGTATCCCCACCAATCTTCACCGACATGTTTGAATGTCACGCTCTTACCTTTCTTCACTTGATCAATGTAGTAAGGCGCTGCGGTTGGCTCAGATTTAAAGTTAAACTTTCTGACGAAGTTATCAGGCATGCCATCGTTATTTGCGTCCTTTTCTCCTTCAAAGAAGTGTTCAGGACGAGGCTGAAAACCATTACTTGGCATGTTAATCATAACCATAAGTGAGTCATGACTTTGAGCTACAGCAAGATTGACTTTGATCGTGTAGTCATCAATTTTTTCAACACTCACAATACTGTTTGTGAAGAAGTCGTTATACCACGGGTCGATAATGTCTTTTGACGTGTAGTACTTCATCATAAAGACGTAATCATCTGCTGTAATTTTTTCACCATCTGACCACTCGGCCGTTTCGTCGAGTTTAAAGAATACGGTTTTGTTGTCCTCTCCAAATGCCCATGACTTAGCAAGTTGAGGGATCCATTTGCCAGTATTTGGATGACGCTGAGCCAGTTTTGGTGAACCATCCATTAAGTATTGGCGCAAACCTGAGTTCGCATCTGGACCAACACTTCGTAATGTTTGCGGAAAGCTCTGAATGTAAGTGCGATAGGTGCCACCTCGTACCGCTTCTTCAGAGGCAAATAGAGGTTCGTTGTTGTTTGAAATCCATTCGATATCAGCTGGCAATTCTGCCGCACTCAGTTGAAAACTGGCAGCGGTCAGTGTTGCTAGTACTGAAAATGGCAGTTTTTTAGTCATGTTTCTTCCTTGTTGTGTTTGCGCACTAAGGTCGTAACAAGGAAGACAGCGTGTGAAAGCTCACAGAAAGCTGCGATTTAAAATACGCAGATAGGAAATAATAGGAACGTAATATGAAGTGACGTCCTGCCAGCTTCTATATTAATTTCAAAGAGTTTCACTAGGTCATCCTAGACCTTACAACGCAGTGAATGCATCTTCGCCATAGTATTCTTTAGACATTTGTAACGCAAGCCATCAATAACACATGATTGCATTTTCGAGGCATCACAGTGAGTTATGTTACAAAAGTGTGATCGGCATAGTACCAAGCCCTACTTTACTCAGAATAAACCGCAGAACCTTTATCTCAATTGGCCCCGATATACCAGTTAAAGCAAGTAAATGATCAGACATAGCTGGTTAAAAGGAATGGTTGTTTACCGCGATTAGTATTTTCATTCGATATAAAAAGTGAGGCATCTTAGCCTCACTTTTCTCCATACAATCGAGACAGTGCTTACATGTTAGATAAGCTCTCATTGATCGACTTCAGCACTTCTGCAGGATTTGACGCTTGAGTGATAGGGCGACCAATCACAAGATAATCTGAACCTGATTGGATAGCGTCTACTGGCGTCATGATACGGCGTTGGTCACCTTGTTCTGAACCAGCAGGTCGAATACCAGGGGTCACTAATTTAAATTCTTGGCCTAGTTCGCTCTTCAGTAGTGAGGACTCTTGCGCTGAACATACCACGCCATCTAAACCTGCGTTTTTGGTCAAGGTTGCTAGACGAATAACTTGCTCCTGAGGCGCAACATTCAAACCAATACCAGCTAAATCACTTTGTTCCATACTGGTTAGTACCGTTACACCGATAAGAAGTGGACGATCTTTACCATATGGTTCAAGAATTTCACGTGATGCCGTCATCATACGCTCACCACCGCTCGCGTGTACGTTCACCATCCATACACCCATTTCAGCCGCAGCGCGAACTGCTTTCGAGCAGGTGTTTGGAATATCGTGAAATTTTAAATCTAGGAATACAGAGAAACCACGTTTATGGAGTTCACGTACAAAATCAGGACCAAATAGCGTAAACATCTCCTTGCCAACTTTTAGTCGGCATGACGCAGGATCAATTCTATCTACAAACGCAAGTGCATCTGCTTGGTTATCATAATCCAGTGCGACAATAACTTTTTGGTCGATCATTTCATCTCCTAACTGTTTTGGTTCTTATTCAATAAAAAGTTAAAAAAATGCAGCGGACAGAAACTCTGCCAGCTGCATTAAGAATTATTCACCATCCAATCCGCGGATTGGCTTGATCGTCCCCCATCCTTTACAGGACGGACAATGCCAATAAAGGGAATGGGTAGAAAATCCACACTTCCGGCATCGGTAATGCGGTTTCACTTTTAACTGTTCACCCACCATCGCTTGTAGTGTTGATAGGCTGTCTTTCGCTCGACCATCTTCTGCTTCTGCAATGTGGTAGTCAATTAAACGGTAGAAGCCCTTCATGGTTGGGTTTTTCAGCAATTGTTTCGTCAGTAACTCTTGAGCAGCCCCAACGTTCTCGTGATGAGCAACTAATTGAGCCAACATCAACTCGGCTGATACGCCTGCTTTCTTATCAATACAAGCTCTCAGAAACTCGACAAGTTCATCTTCCTGACCCAGATGATGATAGCATTCTGCAATAGTTGGCAAGACATCACTGATAAAGTCTTTATCTTGCTCAAGTACCCCCGTCAGATATTTGATGGTGTGCTTATAGTCTTCAGACTCTAGGTAAATTCGTCCCAAAGCAATACTTGCTCGAACACACTTCGGGTCTTCCGCTAACGCTTTTTTAAAATGCTGTATTGCCTTATTAGTATTCCCATCAGCTTGGTCGAGCATGGCTATTTCACACCAAAAATGGGCAATATTTGCACGCATCCTTGAGCGTTTATTACCTAACTTAGCCAATTGGTTCGCGTAATAAATCGCCTTTTCCCATTCTCGTGTTTGCTGATAAATGGTCACTAATTGTTGAAGAGCCGCCTCTTTGTAATCTGGCTCTTCGACTAACTGTTCGAAGATTTTCTCTGCACGATCAAGAAAACCTGAGACCATGTAGTCTTTCGCTAACTGTTGAAGGGCGAGGTTCTTTTGGTCCAGTGTTAAGCCTGAACGAGAAATAAGATTTTGGTGAATTCTGATTGCGCGGTCGACTTCACCACGAGACCGGAACAGGTTACCCAACGCAAGGTGAGTATCGATGGTCTCGTTATCAACTTGGAGCAATTCAATAAAGTGATCGACAGCCTTATCTGATTGGTCAGAGAGCAGCAGATTAAGACCCGTCATATACTGACGAGAGATTTGATGAGATTGCTTCTGCTTGTCTTGCTGAGCGCTGCGATGCCCCATATACCAGCCATACGCAGCAGCTATAGGCAACAACAAGAAGAGTAGTTCAAGCATTAAAGTTAAGCCTTATCCTTATGCCTGTTTTTCAATGGCTGGCTTATCAGCAGCGTTGTTTGATTCAGTTGGTTCGTACTTTTTCAGTTTTTTCTTTAAACGACGGACCTGTAGCTGAGTTTTCAGTTGGATGCTACCAAAGATAACCCACGCTAAAGCAAAGCCAACCACAAATACTACACCTAATAGCGTAGATAAGTGGAACTCTCCTTTTGCTAGAAGATAGTTAAAAGTCACGAGCTCTTGGTTTTGGGAACCTAACGCCAATGCAATTAAAAAGAGAGCTAAAACAGCAACGATTTTTATAATTTTCATGTTACATCACCCTTCTAGGAGTAAGTCGGTAAGATTATGCAGGAAAATGCTTCTTCAGACTACGTATATTAGCAATAATCTATACCCAAGTAACCTCAAGATGCTTAGTTTGTAGACATGCTTAGAAGTTAAAGTTATTTGGGTATAGAAAACAGCTGAATCCACAATTAGATTAGTAAACGATCTTGGATGTATGACTAACTTGGATACATTACAAAAAAGCGGCATACACAAACGTATGCCGCTTTTTTCAAACTAATAATAGTGCATTAACCAATATTTACACGCTCACGAAGTTCTTTACCAGGTTTGAAATGTGGAACGTATTTACCTTCCAATTCCACTTTATCGCCCGTTTTAGGGTTACGACCTACGCGAGGCTCGCGGTAATGAAGAGAAAAACTACCAAAGCCACGGATCTCGATACGGTCACCGCTCTCTAGTGTAGAGGCCATGTGCTCTAAAATATCTTTTACAGCATCCTCTACCTCTTTCGCTGATAAGTGTGTTTGCTCAGCGCAGAGTCTTTCAATCAGTTCAGACTTAGTCATAGTTGCCCTCTTTGAGTATCTTTATCACTTATTATAGTAAGTAATACTAATTCCAACAAACACTTGCTGACAATTCTAGACAAATTTTATGCAAAATGCGCAATGAAGAAATGCCTTTTATTAAGATAGTTTACTGTCATTAGTATTACTACTTAAATATGACCAAATATAAAAAAGGAGCCTTGCGGCTCCTTTTTTGCTTAAGCGAGTATATTATTCGCCTTTAGCAGCTTTGAAAGCGTCAGCCATTGCGTTACCGAATGCATTGTCATCTTGCTTGTTGATAGATGCCATTGCTTCTTGCTCGTCAGCTTCGTCTTTAGCTTTGATAGATAGGTTGATTACGCGGTTCTTACGGTCTACACCTGTGAACTTCGCTTCAACAACATCACCAGCGCTTAGGATTAGAGAAGCATCTTCTACGCGATCGCGTGATACTTCAGAAGCACGGATGTAACCTTCAACGCCTTCTGCGATTTCAACAGTAGCGCCTTTAGCGTCAACAGCAGTTACAGTAGCGTTAACTAGAACACCTTTCTTGTTGTCAGCAACGTAAGCATTGAATGGGTCATTTTCCATTTGCTTGATGCCTAGAGAGATGCGCTCACGCTCAGCGTCTACTGCTAGAACAACTGCAGAGATCTCGTCGCCTTTCTTGTACTCACGTACAGCTTCTTCGCCAGCAACATTCCAAGAAATGTCAGATAGGTGAACTAGACCGTCGATGCCGCCTTCTAGACCGATGAAGATACCGAAGTCAGTGATAGACTTGATCTTACCAGTAACTTTGTCGCCTTTAGCTTGTGCTTCAGCGAATGACTGCCATGGGTTAGCTTTACACTGTTTCAGACCTAGAGAGATACGACGACGTTCTTCGTCGATTTCAAGAACCATAACCTCAACTTCGTCGCCAACATTAACAACTTTAGAAGGGTGGATGTTCTTGTTAGTCCAATCCATTTCTGAAACGTGAACTAGACCTTCAACGCCTTCTTCGATTTCAACGAAGCAGCCGTAGTCAGTTAGGTTAGTTACGCGACCAGTTAGTTTGTGACCTTCTGGGTAACGCTTAGCGATTGCTACCCATGGATCTTCGCCTAGTTGCTTAAGACCTAGTGATACGCGAGTACGCTCACGGTCGAACTTAAGAACTTTAACTTGGATCTCGTCACCAACGTTAACGATTTCAGATGGGTGCTTAACGCGCTTCCAAGCCATATCAGTGATATGTAGAAGACCGTCAACGCCACCTAGGTCAACGAACGCACCGTAGTCAGTAAGGTTCTTAACGATACCTTTAACTTCAGAACCTTCTTGTAGAGTTTCTAGAAGCTCGTCACGCTCAACGCTGTTCTCTGATTCGATAACTGCACGACGTGAAACAACTACGTTGTTACGTTTTTGGTCAAGTTTGATAACTTTGAACTCTAGCTCTTTGTTTTCTAGGTGAGCAGTGTCGCGGATTGGACGTACGTCTACTAGAGAGCCAGGAAGGAAAGCACGGATACCGTTTAGTTCAACAGTGAAACCGCCTTTAACTTTACCGTTGATGATACCAACAACAGTTTCAGCTTCTTCGTAAGCTTTCTCAAGTACGATCCAAGCTTCGTGACGCTTAGCTTTCTCACGAGAAAGTTGAGTTTCACCGAAACCATCTTCAACAGCGTCTAGAGCTACGTCTACTTCAGCGCCAACTTCAACTTCAAGTTCGCCAGCAGCGTTCTTGAACTGTTCAGCAGGGATAGCAGATTCAGACTTAAGACCAGCGTCAACAAGAACGAAACCGTTCTCGATAGCTACTACAGTACCTTTAACGATGCTGCCTTGTTGGAATTCTGTTTCGTTTAGAAACTCTTCAAAGAGTTGAGCAAAAGATTCAGTCATTTAATTAATCTTCAATAAATTAAACTTCCACGGGTATCCTACCGCATGGGGTTATTAAATTCGCCAGTCATCATCCTTGCGACCAACGCTCTTAGCCTAGTCGAGTATTATTACTCAGCTAGCTTCGATTCGATATATTGTAGTGCCTTTTCTACTACTTCGTCGATAGTCATCGACGTAGAATCTAGCACAAGCGCATCCTCAGCAGGGCGTAATGGCGCCACTGGGCGGTTACGATCTCGGTCGTCACGCTCTTGGATCTCGCTTAAAAGGTCAGCAAATCTAACATCTAACCCTTTCTCTTGCAACTGTTTAAGGCGTCGATTTGCACGCTCTTCAGCACTCGCATCAAGGAAGATTTTTGCTTGCGCACTCGGGAATACAATTGTGCCCATATCACGACCATCAGCAACCAGACCCGGAGCGGTCTCAAATGCACGCTGACGACGTAGTAATGCTTCACGAACACGTGGCAAAGCCGCAACTTTAGATGCTGCCATACCCGTTTCTTCTTTACGAAGCTCCCCTGACACGTCTTCGCCTTCTAGAATGACCTTAACTAAGTCACCTTCCGCGATAAATTGAACGTCTAGGTGTGTTGCTAGTGGGACAAGAGCATCTTCTGACTCGGTGTCGACACCGTGGTGAATCGCAGCGAGTGCAAGTACACGATAAATTGCGCCAGAATCTAAGAGTTGGAAACCCAACTTTTTCGCCAGCAACATACATAAAGTGCCTTTACCTGCACCACTAGGTCCATCTACGGTTACAACCGGAGTTTGAGAGGACATGTTCTTCTCCACCAATAGTTTCTTTTCAGCAATTTGCTCGGTTTTCGAGGCGCACATTATACGGGTAATCAGTCTTTGGAGCGAGGAAAAATGTCGTGTAAAGCATTACACCTAATGCGTAATTGGATTCATCAATAAACATAAAGTTCAACAAAAACGGCGAGAGCTTCTGCCCTCGCCGTTTTAAATGTCATGAACTTAAGCTCGATTAAACAATCGGCTTTTGACCACGCTCAGCTAACTTTAAAATCACACTATCAGCGACTTTACCCGCCACACCTGCTAGCTTGTCGGCCAGTTTTTTCTTTTGTACATAATGCACAGAAAGTACAGTTTTATCTTTGCATGCCGCAACAACGATATCATCAGATGTACTAATGTCATCCACCAAACCAAGCTCTTTCGCTTGTGTACCGAACCAGTGCTCACCAGTGGCTACTTTGTCTAGGTCCAAACTAGGGCGACGCTCACGAATGAAGTCTTTAAACAAGACATGTGTTTCTTCAAGTTCTTGCTTAAACTTATCGCGCGCTTTATCGGTATTCTCACCGAACATCGTTAGCGTGCGTTTATATTCACCCGCTGTTAGTTGTTCGTACTCAATGTCATGTTTCTTCAACAGTTTGTTGAAGTTAGGAATTTGTGCGATAACGCCAATAGAACCCACAATTGCAAATGGTGCAGAAACAATTTTATCTGCTACACATGCCATCATGTAACCGCCACTTGCCGCAACTTTGTCAACAGAGATGGTCAGAGGAAGACCCGCAGCTTTGATTCGGTCCAGTTGAGAAGAGGCAAGGCCGTAACCATGAACCATACCACCGCCAGACTCTAAGCGAAGTAACACTTCATCACCTTCACGTGCGACAGCCAAAATAGCGGTGATTTCTTCACGTAGAGACGCGACTTCTTTTGCGTCTATGCTACCGTTGAAATCAAGAACAAATAGGTGTGGTTCACGCTTGCTATCTAATGAACCGTCTTTGCTCGCTTGTTTGATTTCTTTCTCGCGAGATTTGTTCTTCTCTTTTTCTTCTTTCTTGACGGCTTTATCTCGAGCCTTGATGAAAGCATCGTCATGCAAATGATGCTCTAACTGCTCAACAGATTGTTTGTGTTGCTCTGAAAGGTTGGTAATCTCTAACTCCCCTTTCGCCGCACCCGATTTGCCACCAGCCGATTTTGCAATAATGAGCAGAACAATTATCGCAGCAACCACCGTGATAATTTTGGCCAGAAACAGACCATAATCTAATAAAAATTCCAACGAGAGCTCCTTTATCTCATTTCAGATGACGTTAGTATGTTACGCAGAAACATCAGCGAGAAGGCAGCGCGGTTTGTAACCACTTGTTCTGATTGATAGCATACCTAACGAAAGTTCTGGAATTGGTATAACACATGAATTGGTGTATTGTAACCATCTTGTCACGATTACCAAGATTTTCCATTGAGAAACAGGCGTTTTTTAGCGTCAATTAACTATCATGGACCCTCTTACAATAATAAGGATTTATCGCCGTGAACTACTCCGTTTCAGCTGATGCTCTAAAAGGTAAAGTCATTCTTGTTACTGGCGCTGGTAATGGCATCGGCCGTCAAGCCGCGCTTTCTTATGCCGAGCACGGTGCAACTGTTATTCTCTTGGGTAGAAATGTGCAAAACCTTGAATCTATCTATGATGAGATTGAAGCTTCTGGCTATCCACAAGCAGCTATCATTCCATTGGATCTCAAGGGAGCAACTCAGCAGAATTACATTGATATGGCAGAGACAATCGAAGGACAGTTTGGTCGCTTGGATGGTCTATTACACAACGCAGGTGTCTTGAGTTCGCTGTGTCCATTTGATCAAATCAAAGAGGAAGACTTCGACGATATCATGCAGATCAACGTGAAAGCCGAAGTGCTAATGACTCAAGCATTACTGCCTGTGATGCGTAAATCAGAAGCTGGGCGTATTATCTTTACCTCTTCAACCGTCGGCCACTCTGGCCGCGCATTCTGGGGGCCATACGCTATCTCTAAATTTGCCGTAGAAGGCATGATGCAAGTTTTAGCTGACGAGCTGAGTGATACACCGATCCGCGTTAACGCAATTAACCCTGGTGCCACTCGTACTCGCATGCGTGAAAAAGCATATCCGGGTGAAGATGCGAATACTCTCAAAACGCCACTGGATATCATGCCGCTATATTTGCACTTAATGGATCCTGCGGTTACCGATGTGAACGGTCAGTGCATCGACGCTCAACCGAAGCGTAAATAACTCATTCAGGTTACCTCACATAATCGATTGAAAAGGCAGCAAACGCTGCCTTTTTTCATTTCTCTCTTCATAAAAATCTTGCGACTTTCTCCCACAGAAATATACTGTACATATATACAGGTATTTATTATGCAAGATATTATTCAGAACTTAAAAAGCCAACACCTTGTTTGGCAAGCAAATTTAACGAAAGCAGATCCTCAGCAGTTGCAGACTAGTTCCGGTTTTTCTGAATTAGATGATTTGCTCGGCGGAGGCTTTCCACCTCATGGCGTAGTGGAGATGGAATCTATTGGTAGTATTGGTGAATTGCGTTTGCTCGCTCCCTATTTAAAATCCACTCATACCAATGGTATGACCGCATTTATTCAACCACCTGCGCTAGTGAATTCTCTGTTTTTACACTACATCGGGTTGGATATAAACCAAGTGTGGGTCGTTACTCCAACTCACCCCAAAGACGCTCTTTGGGCTGCAGAGCAATGTCTGAAAAGTAGGGTATGCAGTAATGTTTTGTTATGGCAAGAAGAGCTTGAAATACATCAAGTGAAACGCTTACAGGTAGCGAGTGAACAAGGGACTTGTCCTCTCTTTATGCTTAAAACAGATACTATCAACCGCTTGTCTTTGCCTGTGTCACTCAGTTTAAAACTGAAAGGCGACGAACAAGGGATTCATGTTGAAGTGCTGAAAAGGAAAGGAGGCTGGAATAGAGGTAGCGTTAGTATCGGCTTCCAACACCATTACCCACAACTGGTGAAACCATCATCTGAAACTGTGCACTCGACTGTGGTCAATTTCCCACTGGCGAACCAAGGTTAGTGATATGTCTCTGTGGATTTACTTGCACTTCCCTCGCCTGCAGCTAGACGCACTCTTTGGTGATAACCAAGAACAACCCGTGGTGATTGTCGAAAGCCAACGTTGCCAGATTATTCAATACAACGAGATTGCCGAACAACAAGGCATTAAGCCTGGTATGGGCTTAGGCAGTGCTGCGTCCTTGTGTCGAGATTTACAAGTGCATCCTTATCATCCACAAACCGAATTAAATAAATTACAAGAGGTAGCTCAGTGGTTGTATTTGATCACATCTGACGTTGTGTTGATGCCAAACCAAGGTATTTTACTGCGTGCTACTCCAATGCTCGCTCTGTATGAAGGGCTTGAAAACTATTGGAATAAAGTCAGAGCTCACTTATCGGAGCTGAAACTGAGTTTTCAATTCGGGTGTGGTTTTTCTCCTTTTGCTGCCAAATTGATGGCAATATCAGGAGCGAACGTCATCAGTGAAGACAAATCTGCCATACAAAAAGCTTTATCACCACTACCGTTAAAACTGACAGATTTATCAAACGCTACCGTAGAGAAGTTACAACGTGTAGGCGTCACCACATTGCAAAACCTGCTTGAACTGCCATTGCAAGACATCGCACGACGCTTTGATATCGATTTGGTGAACTACGTTGGTCGACTGACTGGGCAGTTTAAACACCCTGTCGACTTTTATCACCCTACCGAATCCTTCCAAGTTTATTTAGAGCTGTTGTTTGAGATCGAAAACGTTCAGTGGATTGAAAAGCCGTTGGCCAAATTACTTCGTCAACTCGAAACCTTTCTTAAATTAAGAGATAAGGTCGCTTTTGAACTGTGTTTAACACTCCACCAGCGTGAGAAACAAGAGCAACACCTTCAACTCACTTCTGCGCAAGGTGATTACCTATGTCAGCGTTGGCAACAGTTAGCGAGTTTGAGCTTAGAGTCACTCTCGCTTAATGGCCCAGTCACAGGGCTAACGTTAAAAGTCATCCGTCAAGGTGAGCCTCTTAGTGCATCACGCGATCTCTTTGCTGGGCAGAAAGGAAACATGAATGCTTTAGAGCTGCTCTCTTTACTGCAAGCTAAATTGGGGAAAAGTGCCGTTTTAAAACCCAATATTGCTTGCGATCCTAGACCAGAAAAGGCCAGTCAGTATCGCCCTGCTGATGCTCCGGATGAAAAGGGGCACGCCATACCTTCCATACTACGCCCCGCAATGCAATTACCCACTCCCATTGTATTGCAAGAACAAGTTTCTTTGGTCCACGGACCTGAGCGAATAGTTTCTGGGTGGTGGGATGGTGATGAGATCATGCGTGATTACTACATTGCACACACCAAGCAAGGCCGCTGGTTATGGATATTTCGTGATCAGCACAAGCACTGGTTTCTTCATGGTTATTTTTGTTAAATCGACAGTTATTTTTGTTGGGTCATTATGAGTTACGCGGAACTATTTTGTCAGTCTAACTTCTCTTTTTTGACTGGGGCTTCTCATGCAGAAGAGCTGGTACTCCAAGCTGCTTTCTATCGCTATCAAGCTCTAGCTATAACGGATGAATGTTCGGTCGCGGGCGTTGTCAAAGCCCATGCGACCATCGAACAACATAAACTCGATATCAAACAAATCGTTGGAAGTATGTTTTGGTTAAATGATGAATGCCAAATCGTACTGCTTTGCCCTTGTCGCAAGGCTTATGCCGAGTTGTGTCGTATCATCACAAACGCAAGGAGACGCAGTGAAAAAGGCAACTATCAACTGTTCGAATGGGATTTGATGTCGGTTCGACATTGTTTGGTATTGTGGCTGCCCACACATCAAGAGAGTGATCACTATTGGGGGCGCTGGCTCAATCAACACCACGCTAATCGTTTGTGGGTAGCGATTCAGCGCCATTTGAGTAACAACGATACTGAGTACATTGCGCACTGCGAGCAGTTAGCACATGAATTTCAATTACCTATAACTGCCTGCGGAGGCGTTCTCATGCATGATGTTGAACGCTTGCCATTACAGCATGTACTTACTGCTATAAAGCATGGGTGTAGCGTCGATAAACTCGGTTTTGATCGTATTTCGAATACAGAGCGAGCGCTTCGTCCTTTTAAAAAGTTGATTCGGATTTACAAACCAGAATGGCTGGAAGAAAGCACTTACATCGCCGATTTATGCGAGTTTAAGCTCTCAGATTTAAAATACGAATATCCTACCGAGCTGATCCCAGATGGTTATACACCCGACTCTTACTTACGTATGTTGGTCGAGCGCGGTAAAAAGCTGCGTTTTCCTGAAGGCGTGCCAGCAGAAGTCAATCAAACCATCGAGAATGAACTGGCGCTTATTCAAGAGCTGAAATATCACTACTACTTCCTTACTATTCACGACATCGTAATGTTCGCGAAACAGCAAGGCATTCTTTACCAAGGGCGAGGTTCCGCTGCAAACTCTGTGGTGTGTTATTGCCTGGAAATTACCGCCGTCGATCCTCGACAAATCGCTGTCTTATTCGAACGATTTATCAGTAAAGAACGTAAGGAACCGCCGGATATTGATGTGGACTTTGAACACGAGCGCCGTGAAGAAGTTATCCAGTATATTTACAAAAAATATGGCCGTGAGCGTGCAGCACTTGCTGCAACAGTGATCAGCTATCGCTTTAAAAGTGCCGTGCGTGAAGTCGGTAAAGCACTAGGGATTGAAGAGACCCAATTAGATTTTTTCATTAAGAACGTTAATCGCCGAGATCGCAGCCAAGGCTGGCAAGCTCAAATTATTGAACTTGGCTTACAACCAGAATCTCTCAAAGGGCAGCAATTTATCCAATTGGTCAACGAGATCATTGGCTTCCCACGCCATTTATCTCAGCACGTAGGTGGCTTTGTAATTTCATCTGGCCCTTTATATGAGTTGGTACCTGTTGAAAATGCCTCGATGGAAGATCGCACTATCATTCAATGGGATAAAGACGATTTAGAAAGCTTGAAGCTACTAAAAGTCGATGTGCTCGCACTCGGCATGTTAAACGCCATCAAAAAGTGCTTTCAGCTGGTCGAGAAACATCACCAGCGATCCCTCTCTATTTCCGAAATCACTCGCCGACAAGATGATCCACACGTGTATCGCATGATCCAAAAAGCTGACACGATAGGCGTATTCCAAATAGAATCTCGTGCACAAATGAGCATGCTTCCTCGCCTAAAGCCTGCTTGTTATTACGACTTAGTGATTCAAATTGCAATTGTTCGTCCAGGCCCTATTCAGGGTGATATGGTGCATCCTTTTTTAAAACGACGAGATCACAAAGAGCCTGTCAGTTATCCATCGGAAGAAGTAAAAAGCGTTCTTGAGCGGACTATGGGCGTCCCTATTTTCCAAGAGCAAGTCATCAAGCTAGCCATGGTAGCCGCAGGGTTTAGCGGCGGCGAGGCCGATCAACTCCGTCGAGCGATGGCATCATGGAAAAAGAATGGCGATCTCGCTAAATTCAGACCAAAACTGATCAATGGTATGCAAGAGAGAGGTTATGACTTAGCGTTTGCTGAGCGCATTTTCGATCAGATTTGCGGCTTTGGTGAGTACGGCTTCCCTGAAAGTCATTCAGCGTCTTTCGCAGTGCTGGCATATTGTTCTGCATGGTTAAAATATTATTACCCAGCCGAATTTTACACTGCATTATTGAACAGCCAACCAATGGGATTTTATAGCCCATCGCAATTAGTACAAGATGCTCGCCGACATGGCGTCGAAGTATTGCCGGTGTGCGTCAATCATTCAAAATATCAACATCATCTCGTCTCACGTCCGAATGGCAGGCTCGGCGTGCAACTTGGTTTTCGCTTGGTGAAAGGCTTTAACGCAGAAAGCGCACAAAGGCTTATTGAGCGCAAACCACTTAATGGTTACCGATCGATTCAAGAAGTAAAGCAGGTATTAAGAAGCCGAAGTGACATTGAATTATTGGCTTCAGCCAATGCATTTCAGGCCTTATCGGGAAATCGTTATAACGCTCGCTGGGCAGCAATGGATTCCTTATCTGACCTACCATTGTTTCACAAGGTCGAAGAACCCAATGTTAGCTACCAGACTCGACCCTCTGAATATGAAAATTTAGTTGAGGATTACGCAAGCACGGGACTATCTCTTAGCCGCCATCCAATTAAATTATTAGAAGAAACGGGCAAACTCCCTCACTTTACCCGCATGAGGCAACTGACAGAGAAACCGCATAAGTCACTGGTCACAGTGGTAGGTGTGGTAACAGGAAGACAATCTCCAGGCACCGCCGCTGGCGTGACATTTTTTACGTTAGAAGATGACACGGGCAACATTAATGTGGTCGTTTGGCAAGCGACAGCACGAGCCCAAAAGCAAGCGTATTTAGGCGCTAAAGTATTAATGGTGAAAGGCATTCTTGAAAGAGAGGGAGAAGTCACGCACGTTATTGCTGGTAAGTTGATTGATTGCACGCACTACTTGAACAATCTACAAAGTAAATCTCGGGATTTCCATTAGTACAGAGGAATTAAGGAGAGAGATGTTAAAAATCAGAGAGAGGTGCGCTCCCTCTGATTTCACTAGATCTAATCATGCACTTTTAGAAAGCATCTGGCGTAATCGGTCTTGAGCAACTTCAACCAGCAGATCCGGTTGGAATTTAGATATAAAGCGATCACAGCCTACTTTTTGTACCATGGCTTCATTAAAACTACCGCTCAGAGAAGTGTTCAATGTGATAAACAACTTAGACATACGTGGATCTTGGCGCACTTCATGGGTCAGTTTATAACCATCCATTTCAGGCATTTCAGCATCCGTAATCATCATCAACAGCTCTTTTTCTACATCTTTACCTTCATCACACCAACGTTTTAAAACCGTTAACGCTTCTAGCCCGTCACGACACTCGATGATATTCATACCTAATTGAGAAAGCGTATCGCGAACTTGATTACGAGCTGTAGAGGAATCATCCACAATCAGAACATTACGCCCGACCATTGCTTGGGCCAATTCTTGATCGAGAATGTCCTCCGAGATAGTCACGTCGTAATGTACGATCTCTGCTAAAACTTTTTCAACGTCAATAATTTCGACAATTTGAGAGGCATCCCCTTCTTTGATTTGCGTGATAGCCGTGAGGTAATTCGAGCGACCAGACGTGGAAGGAGGCGGCTGAATTTCAGTCCATGCCGTATTAATAATGTTTTTAACCGGACCGACTAAGAAGCCCTGCACCGTGCGGTTGTACTCTGTCACGATCAAATTTTCTTCTTCCGCTTCACCACGTAAAGCAGGAAAACCAATTGCGCCTCGTAAATCAATCACTGGTACCGCTTCACCTCGTAGAGAAGCAACCCCACGAATATTGTAGTGCGATCCAGGGAGCTTGGTTAACGGTGGAAGCTTGATGACCTCTTTCACTTTGAACACATTAATCGCAAATAATTGGCGACTATTTAAAGTGAACAGCAGAAGCTCTAGTCGATTTTCACCAACCAAGTTTGTACGCTGGTCAACCGTATTTAACACTCCGGACATACTACTACCTAAATTATGGATAATTCTTATTTTACTCGAAATCAGTACAGACACAGCAAGGTTATATAACCAAATAACCTTAAAATATTTGGCTTTTCGAGCACAGCTTTAAAGTACAACAGTTTTAGCGTATTACTTCTCTTTGCATCAGACGCAAAGTCACGCAGCACATTGAAAGCCATTTTGTTTATTTACTTGAGCTTTTTAGGAAATTACATGAATGGCGCAGATATAGCAATGCAACATAACTCAAATTCCCTTTCTAGTAATAGGCGATCAAAAAGGGTGAGCCGTTAAGTCTCACCCTAAATCACCTACAAATGCAGTCTCAACAGCCAGGCACATCATCATGTTAAAAAGTACTTAACCTTCCACAACCTTCATCAATAGTTGACCATCGTACAACGCTTGCTTAATCAACGCGGCACCAGGCATTGTGGCTTGCTTATAGAAACGAGACTCCACCAGCTCAAGATCTTGGTGATAAACAGGTAAACTCTGCTCTTCGATACAGCGACGAACCGCAGGATAAAGCACATCTTTTGCTTGGTTAATCACACCACCGATCAAGATTTTCTCAGGGTTAAATAAGTTGATCACAATAGCAATTGCAGAGCCTAAGTAGCGTCCAAGTTTTTCAATCACATCGACGGCCAAAGGATCACCGTTTGCAGCGGCTTCACAAATGCTCTCAATACTCATTTCCTCTTGTTTAGCAAGAATAGAGTCTTCGCCATCAGCGATTCGTCTTACGACTTCTTCACGAATTGCCTGAGAACTGGCAACGGTTTCCAAACAGCCAATATTGCCGCAATGACAACGTTTTCCATTTGGGTCAATTTGAATATGCCCGAGTTCACCAATGTTACCGTGACGGCCTTGCAAAACGCGCCCATCCAGAATGATGCCCGCACCTAAACCGTGGTGGATAGAGATAAGAACGGAGTTGTCATTATCTTGAGAATGACCAAAAAGCTTTTCTGCTAATGCCCAAGCTCGCGTGTCATTGGCAATGAAAACTGGCAAGCCCGTTGCTTTGTATATCTCTGGTCCAAGAGCAAGATTTTCGACATTGTAATGAGGCATCTGCAAAACGACACCTTGCTCTGAGTTCACGAGACCAGGCAGCGTAAGGGCAATACTGGTAACACGATCAAGTTGATCCGCGTAAGTCTGAAAGAATTCATCAATTTCGTAAAGCAGGCGCTCAAGCACATCGTCTTGATCAAGCTCGTGTATCTCGATTTTAGTATCGATTAGTACATCACCGCCTAACTCATGCAAAGCAATGGTTAAATAACCCCGCCCCAAACGCATTGACAAAAATTGCCAGCCTTCATTATTGACCTGCAAACCGACAGCAGGTCGACCACGACTCGTCGCTTCTTGTACTGTCGTTTCATGAATCAAGTGCGCTTCAATTAATTCTCGAGTGATTTTGGTGATACTAGCAGGAGCAAGCTCACTCTGCTTGGACAAATCAATTCGAGAAATAGGACCTTTTAGGTCAATTAGTTTATATACACGACCAGCATTGACCTGTTTGATATGATCAATATGGCCCGGTTGAGCCATGTACATCTTGCACTCCGAAATTCTATAACGGGACAATTTTTTTACTTTGCGAACTAATTGTGAAGTGAATTAATAAATCCCCGTGACAAGCATCACGTATAAACCTGTTTGTTTGTGTATTCAATCAAATAACGAAGAATCTACTCCTGTTAAATTGTTTGAAAAATAACTTATTTTTATTCACTAAATTATGAAGTAATGCCTTTAAAGCAGCGTATTTTTATCAATAAGGCCATTGCCTGTCGAATATCTGTCTATTTTACCGGGGTTACTCTTAATGTAAACATTCTGTGCATATACTTATATTCAAGTAGCTTTAAGGTGTGGGCTAAGCGAGGCTAACCTTGAGAGCGATTGCGTAAAGTAAGGATAGAGTTCAAGTTACCTGTACACACACATTCATCGGAGAATCTATGACTTCCAAATTAAGACGAACAAAAATTGTCACTACGCTGGGTCCTTCAACGGATAAGGACAATATACTTGAGGAGATCATCAAAGCCGGTGCAAACGTTGTCCGTATGAATTTTTCACATGGAACCAGTGAAGACCACATTCAACGTGCGAACAAAGTCCGTACCATTGCAGCAAGACTTGGGCGTCAGGTTGCAATTCTTGGTGATTTACAAGGCCCTAAAATCCGTGTATCAACGTTTAAAGACGGCCAAGTCATTTTGAATGTGGGCGATAAATTCACATTAGATAGTGATTTACCAAAAGGTGAAGGCAATCAAGAATCTGTAGGGTTAGATTATAAAGAACTACCGCAAGATGTTTCACCAAATGACATTTTATTACTCGATGATGGACGCGTTCAGCTGCAAGTTACCAAAGTAGAGGGTAATAAAGTTCATACCCGTGTGATTGTCGGTGGTCCACTGTCCAACAATAAAGGGATCAACAAAAAAGGCGGCGGATTGTCAGCCGATGCGCTCACAGAGAAAGATAAAGCCGACATTCTTACCGCCGCAGCAATTCAAGTAGACTATCTTGCTATTTCATTCCCGCGTAACGGCGAAGACATGCATTACGCTCGACGCTTAGCCAGAGATGCAGGCCTTGAAGCCATGTTAGTGGCTAAAGTCGAACGAGCAGAAACCGTCGCGACCAATGAGTCTATTGACGACATTATTCTCGCATCCGATGTAGTGATGGTTGCACGTGGTGACCTTGGTGTAGAAATCGGTGACCCTGAGCTCATAGGTGTCCAGAAAAAACTGATTCGCCGCGCACGCAGTTTAAACCGTATCGTGATTACTGCGACACAAATGATGGAGTCCATGATTACTAGCCCAATGCCAACGCGTGCTGAAGTGATGGATGTGGCCAATGCGGTTCTAGACGGCACTGACGCGGTGATGCTTTCTGGAGAGACCGCTGCAGGTAAATATCCTGTAGAAACGGTCAAATCCATGGCCGAAGTATGTGTGGGGGCAGAAAAAATGTCGGAGGCAAGTCTATCAACCTATCGCTTAGATAGAACCTTCGAAACCGCTGAAGAAACCATCGCAATGGCAACCATGTACTCTGCGAATCACATGGAAGGAATTAAAGCGATGATCTCGTTAACTGAGTCCGGCAGGACTGCGTTGATGATGTCTCGCTTAAGCTCTGGCTTGCCAATATTTGCCTTATCACGGAATGAATCGACACTAAATCGAGCAGCATTATACCGAGGCGTGACACCTGTATATTTCGAGTCAAAAAGTGATGCGGGTTTACCAACGGCTCAAGCAGCTATTACTAGCCTTAAAGAGCAAGGGTTCTTGCACAAAGGTGATTTAGTCATTATTACTCAAGGCGATGTAATGGATGTTGTTGGCTCAACCAACTGCATGCGCATTCTACAAGCGTAGTCGTTATACCTAACCGGAGTTAACCACAAGAACCCGCAAATAAGGCTCCGAAAATGGAGCCTTATTTATATGCTTTGTATATTGCGCACATCGTGAACGTAAGAAGGTTTATGCACTCTCTCTACCATCAATTTCAACATCCAGCTGGTCATAGAGTTGAACTAGGTTAAACCCAGCTTGAAGCCCAAGTTGATAGTCATGCTCTAGTGACTCTTGGTCACTTAACAAAGAAGAAGAACGAAGTCCCTCTTTAGGCGCAACTTGTAAAATAAAAGTGTCGTCAGGTGGAGCAGATATAAAGGCCTGAGTGAGCTCAAATGTTTGATAATGAATCATCAGCATGTCGGCTAAACCTGAATCAAAATTCTCACCAATCAGATGACTTAAACGATACAAGTTATCGGCACCGAACAACCAACGACCTCCATTTAACAGCATTTTCCCTGCAAGCTTCGATTGATGTGCTGCATTAATTTTTTGTTGGAAGAACGACGCCCAATCCAGCTTCCACTGATTCACTTTTTGCTGCCATGATTGCTGTACTGAGTTGATAGACTCTCGATACCATTCGACAGGCACATCCCCCACTTCACTTTGGGCTCTCGCTTCAATCTCTGAAAACGGCTCTGTGCGAATGACAATAATGTTGCGAGCATTCTGACGCCACGCTTCTTGAACAGGGATAGAGGCAGACACGCCGCCATCAACAAACTTATTGCCATTTACGTCGACAGGTCCGTGGTACAACTTGGGAATCGCACATGTCGCTAGCATAGTGTTAAACCACGAGTCATCCAAGATTGGTAGATATTGATCTGATAGCGTCTCTATATTCGTTACCGCAGCAAACGCTCCTCGTTTTCCCAATGCACTGCGACCTAAATCAAGGTCAAGCTTGTATGGGAAATCTTGAATCCGTTCTAATGCCCACTCTAAACCTAAGTACTGCTGCTTTCGGATATAGCGAAACAGATTAAAAAATTCAGGAGACGTTGTCAGCTCGGTAATAAAAGCTTTGCCCATGCCATGTTGACGACACAAGTAAGAACATAAGTTAAGTGCTCCGGCAGAGGTGCCATAGAATTCATCGAAAGGATCGAAGTTGGAAAGTAAAAAGGCGTCTAAAACGCCAGCGGTAAAAATCCCTCTCTGCCCTCCACCTTGCGTGACTAAAGCAGTTTTACCATGCCTAAAGTGCTCATAAACTTTTACATCAAGCTCTGCATGGCTTTCTGTGATTATACCGCTGTTACGTATCATAGGCTCACGCCATTTTGTTAAAACGTTTGGTAAAAGTGGTTATCTTAAGCTGTTGTAATAGCAATGATGCCAAATGACAAAAGCACTGCAAAAACAGTCACCACAATGATTAATGCGGATTTTAGATCGTGTTCCATAAACACCTCCTTAATATGTAACAAATTAATAACACCGGTGTGAGATATGTTCAAGATTTGCTTAATTTAGTCGCGCAATTTTGACTAACCCATCACAATTAGCTTAGTCATAATAAGGAGATAGGGCATGAACCAAAAACTCAGCTGGCTAGTAGGAATCATGATGATGAGTACTGCTATCAATGCACAAGCGAATATCATCGTTACACCATACATAGGCTATACAGGAGGCGGCCAAGTAGAGGATGAAAGTGGTAATACATACGATCTCGACCCCGCAGTGAATTACGCTCTTTCAGTCGAGACTCCCTTAGAAAAAGGAAGGATCGGATTGTTTTACTCCAATCAATCGACGGAACTTGAAAAGCTGTCCAACTCGGCAGATATCCATTATCTGCACTTCCAAAGCAGCATGTACTATCCTGTCGCAGAAAAATGGCAAACCTATATCGGTGTAGGTTTGGGCGCTTCTTACGCCGATGTGGATTGGGTAGACAAAAAATACGGATTTTCGGCTAGCGCTTTTGCAGGGCTGGAATATGAATTTTCAAAGAACTTTGCATTAACAGCCCAACTGAGATGGTTAGGAACGGTCGTTGATAACGATACATCTGGCGCCTGTACTCTACCTAATGACGGCTCAAACTGTATCATTAAGTTCGATACTGATTGGATGAACCAATTCCAATCAAATGTCGGTTTTAGTTTCCGCTTCTAATTTTTATGCATGTTCCTTTATAGGACTCGTCACAAAGAACGCTGAACGAGTCCTGCACAGAGCCGATAAAGGATATCGTCTAAACACCATTGTTTGGCAAAGTAACGAAGCATCATCTAGATAGGTGCACAAAAGATAGCCGTACGCCCTAATTAATCAAAATAGTCTTAAACACCAAAGCAATTATTAGATCCCAGTCATTTATTCCAGACAAACAACCACACACCCACATAAAACCACAATCAAACTCAAATTTAACAAGATTAAAACCAGACAACGCATCTGAATTAACATTTAGATTCTATTGCGCTAAGTATTATTAGAAGTTAGTCTGATCAGTGAAAACAGATAAATATTTCAGTTTTATCAAACACACATCAAAATTTTAAGATTAATAATCTACTTTCTCTTACAGTAGCCAGAATATAGCTCTATAAAATTATAAGAAGTTAGAATTAAGGATAGAAAAGCTGATGGATAACAGCGGTCCTTTCTTCCAACTATTTGCGCAATTATTACTGTGTTACGTAGAGAGCTTCATTCCTCAGGGAGTCTTATAGGAGTCAAATATGAAGCGAGAACAATGGGGATCCCGGGCGGGATTCATCTTAGCAGCAGTTGGGTCTGCTATCGGTTTGGGAAACATTTGGCGTTTCCCATACATGGCCTATGAAAACGGTGGCGGCGCATTTTTTATTCCTTACATTTTTGCCATGATCACTGCCGGTATTCCATTTATGATCCTTGAGTTCAGTATGGGACAAAAATACCGAGGCTCGGCACCAAAAACACTTGCGAAAATTCATTCTAAATTTGAATGGCTTGGCTGGTTCCAAGTTGGTGTGGCTGCAGTTATTGCCGTTTACTATGTGGCTGTTATCGGTTGGTCGATTTCTTACTTTGGGTTGTCGTTCACTCAAGGTTGGGGAACCGATACCAACGCATTTTTCTTTAGTGAATACCTAAAGCTAGGTGACAACTCACCAACAGACTTAGGCAGTATTCAATGGAAGATTGCTTTATCCATGGTAATTGCTTGGGCAATTACTTACACCGCCATTGCCAAAGGCGTGAAATCAGGAATTGAACGAGCATCTAAAATTATGATGCCAATCCTATTCTTGATGGTGATTTTCTTAATCGGACGTATGATTTTCTTGCCAGGAGCTCTAGATGGCGTGAACTACATGTTCGAACCCGATTTCAGCAAAATTTGGGATGTGAAAGTATGGGCAGCGGCATATGGTCAGATCTTCTTTACGCTAAGTATCGGCTTCGCCATCATGCTAGCTTACTCTAGCTACCTACCAGAAAAGTCAGACATAACGAATAACGCGTTTATGACCGTGTTGATCAACTGTGGCTTCTCGATCCTAGCCGGCATCATGATCTTCTCAGTATTGGGTTACATGGCTCAAGAGCAAGGTAAGCCGTTAACAGAGGTGGTATCTGCAGGCGTTGGCTTGGCTTTTGTTACTTTACCTGCGGCAATTAACCTACTACCTGCCCCATATATTCTTGGTCCACTGTTCTTCTTTGCACTGGTGGTTGCTGGTCTAAGTTCGCATATTTCAATTATGGAAGCCGTAACTTCAGCCATTATCGACAAGCTGAAGTGGAGCCGTAAAAAAGCTGCAAATGTTGTGATTGGTATTGGCTTCGTTGTCTCTATGGCGTTTGCTACCAATGGCGGTCTGCTGCTACTCGATCTAGTAGACCACTTTGCAAACAACGTTGGCATCATGGTTGGTGGTCTGGTTGAGATTGTCTTGATGGCGTGGCTATTGAAGCGCGTGCCAGAAGTACGTAATTACGTTAACGAGCGCTCTGATTTCTCTGTTGGTCAATGGTTCGAGATCTGCTTACGCTTCGTTACACCAATCATGCTCGCCATTATCTTAGCGACCAAGCTATACGCCCTAATTACTGAAGGCTACGGTGGCTATGATCTAACTTTAGGGTGGGCACTTATCGCCGCACTCTTTATCTTTGGTCTAGTGATCAACGCAGTGAACCGCAAGGAGACAGCAAAATGACAATAAGCGCAATTATTATGATGGTTATTGGTTTAGGTATCACTTGGGGCGGCGCTGCCGTTTGCATCAAGCGAGCCATGGATAAACAATAAAACGTTAAGTTCCATATAAAAAAACGCCGGTAGTTACCGGCGTTTTTTTGTACATACTTTAGTTCAATTCTAGAAACTGTACTTGATGCCAACGGCGCCGCCAAGTTGCAAGTCAGCACCTTTGTAAAGATCTAGCTCTGGGTGTATTTGACCATAAAGGTCCCAGCCGCGTGATAAATCCCAGTTCACACCAAGTGGTACTCTCACACCAAACTCGTCATCCCATTCATACCAGCCACCAACGCCGACATACCAAGTCACAGGCATGTTTTGATCGAATGTTCCACGCTTAGCGATGTAATCAAACGCCATACCATCGTTTCCGATAATGCCACGATATTTGTTATCTAACTCTACAACAACACTTAATTGTTGATCGACAGCCATACCAACTGATAGATCCGTTGGTTCGCTTGCCGCCATTGCCGTACTAGAAACTAGTCCCAAAACTAAAATGAATTTGTTCTTCATACACGTTATCAATTATTCAAAAAAACATTATTCGCTATTCAAACATAATGGCGTATCAATATGTCAACGATGGGTAAGCTCGATGTATGAAAAAGCTGACAAAAGTAAAGATGAGTTTAGGATCACACTAAAAAGGAACTGTCAGTTAATAAAATAGGAACTAAAAAAGGAGGCCGAAGCCTCCTTTTATGCATTACTATGAATGATTGCGATTAACCGTGGTTACGAATCCACTCATCCATTTCAGTTTTTAGGTTATCAGACTTAGTACCGAAGATAGCCTGTACACCACCAGCTACAACTACAACACCAGCAGCGCCTAGTTGTTTTAGCTTGTCTTGGTCAACAGCTGCTGTATCTGCAACTGCTACACGTAGACGTGTGATACATGCATCTAGACCAGTAATGTTAGCTTTACCGCCAAACGCTGCAACCAGTTCACCGCCCATATCAGAGCCAGAAGTTACAGCTGCACTTTCCGTTTCATCTTCACGGCCAGGTGTTTTTAGGTCAAGCGCTGTGATTACACCACGGAACACTACGTAGTAAATTACTGCGTAAACTAGACCAACGGCAATCATTAGCACCATCTTCTGAGCGTTACCAGATAGAACTAGGAAGTCGATCAGACCGTGAGAGAAAGAAGTACCGTGTACAAAGCCTAGAGTGTTCGAAACGATGTATGCAGAACCAGCTAGTAGAGCGTGGATACCGTATAGTAGTGGAGCAACGAATAGGAATGAGAATTCGATTGGCTCAGTAATACCAGTTAGGAATGAAGTCAGTGCAGCTGACGCCATGATACCCATTACTTTTGCACGGTTTTCTGGTTTAGCACAATGAGCAATTGCGATTGCTGCAGCTGGTAGACCGAACATCTTGAACATGTAACCACCCGCTAGCTGACCGAAGCCATTACCAGCAGCACGAGATGCTTCATCAGCAACTAGGTAACAAGTTAGTACACCATTTTGAGCTTCACCGGCAGCGTTAACACAAGAACCTGCTTCGAAGAAGAACGGTACGTTCCATACGTGGTGTAGACCGAATGGGATTAGAGAACGCTCAACAACACCGTAGATACCGAATGCTAGCTGTGGGTTTTGGTGTGCAGCCCAATCAGAGAATGCAGAAATTGCACCGCCAATTGGTGGCCAGATAACAGAAAGGATAACACCTAGGATGATCGCAGCAAAACCAGTGATGATTGGCACTGCGCGCTTACCAGCGAAGAAGCCAAGGTACTCTGGAAGTTGGATTTTGAAGAAACGGTTGAATGCCCAAGCAGCCACACCACCGACAAGGATACCACCTAGTACACCTGTATCGATTTTCTCAACACCCATAACGCCCGCCATTACACCTAGCGTTGCCGTCATGATGCCGTAACCAACGATAGCTGCAAGACCTGCAACACCGTCGTTGTTAGTGAAGCCTAGAGCTACACCTACTGCAAATAGAAGTGCCATTTGGCCGAATACTGAACCACCAGCTTGTTCCATAAGATTAGAAACGATCTCTGGAATAAAGCTTAGATGGGCAGCACCCACACCTAATAAAATACCTGCAACTGGTAAAACTGATACTGGAAGCATCAGAGCCTTACCAACTTTTTGCAGGTTAGCAAAAAGGTTCTTAAACATGTTTATGCTCCTGATAAATTTATAAGTATTATTTGGGCACTAACGGCACACCCCCGTAGCCTAAAGGTTAGCACCCAATGAAAATGTAACCACAACTGCATTATATTTTCCGGCTCTAAATATATATTGATGACCCTCAAACTTTCCACACAGTTACGAAATTTAGTTTCAAAACAAGTCTTGGATCACACCCAAAAACAGCCGATGAAAAGGTTTGCATTGCACTTATATTACTGTTTTATAAAGAATTAATTATTTATATAATTAATTTTAAGGCGTAAATAAAATACGCCTCAATGTTATTTTTAGTAACAAAATTACATTTGTGATTTTTGAATGTTATTAAATCAACATTTTTAGTAAACATTAAACTCGTGAGCGTATCTGTTGTTTTTATCAACAAAAAAGGAGCCTAAGCTCCTTTTTTATGCTCTTATTATTTTTTTCATCGCAAAAAAAGATTTCGGAAGTTTTCGGTGGTTTTTTGTGCCACTTCAGAAAGAGAGCACGATTTGAGTTGCGCAATATAAGAAGCGACTTCGACAACATAAGCGGGTTGATTCTCTTTGCCACGATGAGGGACAGGAGCCAAGTAAGGAGAATCTGTCTCAATAAGAAGCTTCTCTAAAGGTAGAGTCTTCACCACTTCTTTTAACTCTGTAGCTTGACGGAAAGTAACAATCCCCGAGATAGAAATATAAAACCCCAGCTCCAGTGCAGCTTCAGCAAATGGAAGATCTTCTGTAAAACAGTGGATAACACCACCACATTTCTCTGCCCCACCCTTACGCAAAATATCAAGAGTATCCGCACGTGCGTTTCTGGTATGGATAATTAAAGGTTTGTTGAGCTCCACTGCAAGATCAACGTGTTGCTCAAAGCGCTCTTTCTGTAACGCGGCCGTTTCGGGCTTGTAATGATAATCTAAACCCGTTTCGCCAATAGCGACGACTTTTGCATTCGACGCATGGTGGCGCAATACGTCCATCGAAAAGTCGCTTTCAACATCAAGTGGATGCACACCGCACGAAGCATAAACATTGTCATAAGGCTCGATCATTTCCATCATTTTCGGGAAAGAATCCAGCGTTACTCCAACAGAAAGTAGCTCAGTTACGTTTGCTTGTTTAGCTTTGTTAATAACGTCTTCCACATTGATGTGGAGATCGCCGTAATTCAATTTGTCTAAATGACAATGAGAATCTACGAACATAATGCCTCTCGTGATTCAATTAACCAATTCATTGATAGTAGCTCAAGGTTCAGGCCAGGAAAGGCTTGCACCTGAGCTTTCAGGTTCATCAGCGCCTTCGCTGATGAGTACAAACCGTTATAGTTGTCCGGTTGAAACTTTGTCGCGCCCGGAAGCATTTGAGCTTCTGATACACCAAACTGCGCTTTCTGAGCATCTGTCAGTAAATACCATGCCCAGTCTAGTGATTGCTCTGAGTGTTTAGCGATTAAAGAAGCACACTCAGAAACGTCTGAAACAGGCGAAGACATTGCCTTAATAAAACTGCGTTCAAAAGCCAAGTAAGCTTCGAGCTCACCATTATTTAACGCATCCAATGTTTTTATTGGAGAGCCCATATTCAGTTTTAAGGCATAAGCAGGAACTTGCTTCGCCCCTTGTTCGTGCATCCATTGCATCGCTTGTTCCGCTGACGGAGGCGCAACAACCCAGTGTTGGCAACGGCTACGAATCGTTGGGAGCAGACGCTCCTGATTGTGGGTAACGAGCAAAAACAAGCACTTTGCCCCAGGCTCTTCTAGCGTCTTTAACAGCGCATTCGATGCCGACTCGTTCATAGAGTCCGCCGGTTCTATTACAAATAGGCGGTAACCATTAAGCTGAGATGATTCCTGAGCAAGACGGTTACAAGCGCGAATTTGGTCCACCGTTATCGCCTTTCCTTCTTTCTCTGGCTTGATCCAGTGTAAATCAGGGTGGTTTTGAGATTGATTTAGCTGGCAGCTATGACAAAAACCGCATGCTTCACTCGCGTAATTTTGGCAAAGAAGTGCTTGGCTAAAAAACTCGATAAGTTTTTCGATGCCTAAGCCCTGATCGCTTTGTAATAAAAGCGCACCTGGTATTCTGTCCGACTCTAACCCTACTTTGAGGTTATCCCATATTGGCTGTAGCCATGGATAATCATTTAACATGAGTCACCTAAATTTACGTTTCACTTATTGACGAGCTAGCCACTCGTTTAGAGCGTCCCGAATATCACGCGACACGCCTTCAATCGTCTGTTCTGCGTTAATGATAACGATGGAAGGATCGGCATGAGCAATCTCCAAATAACGCTCACGTGTACGCTCGAAGAAACTAATATCCATCTTCTCTATACGATCTAACTCACCACGCCCACGTGCACGCTCAAGCCCAACACGAGGGTCAATATCCATATAGAGAGTGAGAGCAGGTTTAAAATCACCAAGCGTTGTATCCCGGAGATTTTTCATTAACGATGCGTCAATCTGACGGCCACCACCTTGATAAGCTTGCGACGACATATCGTGTCGGTCACCAACCACCCACTGACCGTTTTCCAAAGCTGGTTTGATCACGTTCTCAACCAACTGAACACGTGCAGCGTACAGAAGAAGCAACTCCGTCATGTCCTTAAGTTCTTCGCCTTCGTGCTCTTCTTTCACCAGAGCGCGCATTTTTTCTGCTAGCGGTGTGCCTCCTGGCTCACGGGTATTTACGATATCCTCAATACCGGCCGCTTTTAGCGTATCTAAAACGGTTTTAATCGCAGTGCTTTTACCCGCGCCTTCTAGGCCTTCAACGACAATAAAGTTTGCTTTCATCATTTGTTCTTTCTTAGTTCTCTTAAATAGGCACGAACAGCACGGTTGTGCTCAGCAAGGGATTTCGAGAATACATGTCCGCCCTTTCCACTTGCTACAAAATATAAATAGTTGCTGCTTTCTGGATTCAAAGCCGCTTCAATGGAAGCTTCACCAGCCATCGCAATCGGTGTTGGTGGCAAACCATTGATGGTATAGGTGTTATATGGTGTCGGCGTACGCAAATCTTTCTTACGAATGTTGCCATCGTAGGCGTCACCCATACCATAAATAACTGTCGGATCAGTTTGTAACCGCATACGTTTGTTCAATCGGTTGATAAACACAGAAGCGACGCGCTCACGCTCAGAATCAATAGCCGTCTCTTTCTCGATGATAGACGCGAGAATCAAGGCTTCATATTTATCCTGTAATGGCAGCTTTTCTTGACGAGCTTCCCAGCTAGCGTCCAGTATTTTATTGAGTTTTCGATGCGCTCGTTTTAATAACTGGCTTTCACTCGCACCCGCTGTGTAATGGTAGGTTTCTGCTAAAAACAACCCTTCTAGCTTTTCTCTCTCAATTCCGAGCTTCGCAGCCATTTCTTTTTCTGAAAGATCGGTTAAATCATGCTTTAAATAAGGAGCACTTTTTAGTTGATCTACCCATTCAGAAAAGCGGCTGCCTTCAACAAAAGTGATCGCAAACTGGTATTCTTTTCCAGTATTCAGATGCTCCAATGTTTGCGAAAGTGACATACCAGGCTCAAGTTGGTAAGTACCCGCTCGCACTTGCAACAATTCTGGATATAAGTGAGGAATTAAACGGATGTACTCCGATGTTTCAATCACCTCATCTTCAACTAAGGCGCGCATGACATGATGAAAGCTTGTACCACTTTCTACAGTAAACAGCTGAGGTTGTTCCAATAGAATAGGCTTTTCAACGTATTGTTTAGCCTGTGAAATTATATAAAAAACAGCTGCTGCGCCTATCACTGCGATCAGCACAACAAAAGCCAACAGTTTTTTAATCACGTAGTTAAATTCCCTTGCAGTCGTTGAGTCAATTTTCCTATCGGAAATATAGTCTTAGAGTTCGATGTCACTATGCTGCGAATAGGTGCGACACCTAATATTGAGTTACACATGAAAGCCTCGTCAGCACTCAGCAAATCTGGAAGTATAAAACGCCCCTCGATGACTTCAATATGACTTACTTTTAGTAACTCAAGCACCTTACGACGCATTACGCCCGTAACGCCTGATAAGGTCAGCTCCGGCGTAAATACTTTATTACCTTTAACCCAAAAAAGGTTGGCCATTGTAGTTTCAATGACATGGTTTTGCACATTTAACGTTATTGCATCTGCAAACTCTGTATTGTCGATTTCAGCCTTGGCGAGAATCTGCTCTAAACGGTTGTTGTGCTTATGTCCCGCAAGTAAAGGTTGAATCCCTAGACGAGTATTACAAACGCCCAAGTCCACACCTTGTTCTTGCCAAGATGAATAATGAGAAGGAAACGCAAAATTGGAAATCGTCACGATAGGGCTTTCAATCCCATTAGGGCTATACCCTCGCCCGCCAATACCGCGGCTAACGTGAATCTTCACCCCCGCTCGTGCGTCAGATAAAACCGCTTTGCTTGCCCAATCATGCACAACTTTCCAGTCAGGTGAAGAGATCTTCAAAGCGTCAAGGCAAGCACTCATGCGCTCAGTATGTTCCTGCCAGTAAACCAACTCTCCATTTTGGGTCAGGATGGTGGTAAAGCCTCCATCACCGTATTGGAATGAGCGATCACCTAGCTCTACATGCGTTTGCGGAACTCCATTTACCCAAAACATTCACGTACCTTCAAATTAGCAGACAACAAATAAAACAAAACGGCTCAATGCTAAGCATCGAGCCGTTAGAATACAAGTTTCGCTTATCTAAATTAGGTTAGATAGTGTTACTCAGCGAACTTCTTGAAGATCAAAGAACCGTTTGTACCACCAAAGCCAAACGAGTTACAGATAGCGTACTCCATACCTTCAACTTTGCGCGCTGTATGCGGCACAAGGTCGATGTCTAGACCTTCTTCTGGATCATCAAGGTTAATGGTTGGCGGAACAATTTGGTCAACCAAAGACATAACCGTGATAATTGCTTCAACAGAGCCAGCAGCACCTAATAGGTGACCCGTCATCGACTTAGTTGAAGACACAAGAACTTGCTTCGCACCTTCTTCACCAAGAGCACGTTTCACGCCCTTGATTTCTGCAACATCACCAGCAGGAGTAGAAGTACCGTGAGCATTCACATAACCTACTTGAGTACCTGTGATGTTAGCGTCACGCATCGCCGCTTCCATCGCAAGTGCACCACCAGAGCCGTCTTCGCTTGGAGATGTCATGTGGTAAGCATCACCAGACATACCAAAACCAACCAGTTCTGCGTAAATCTTCGCGCCACGTGCTTTTGCGTGTTCGTACTCTTCAAGCACCATCATGCCAGCACCATCACCTAGAACAAAACCATCACGTCCTTTATCCCATGGGCGAGACGCTTTTTGAGGCTCGTCATTACGAGTAGATAGCGCTTTAGCTGCACCGAAGCCAGCCATGCCAAGAGGCGTAGAAGCTTTTTCTGCACCACCAGCAACCATCGCATCTGCATCGCCGTAGGCAATCATACGTGCTGCATGGCCGATATTATGCAGGCCAGTAGTACATGCGGTAGAAATCGCGATATTTGGACCACGAAGACCACGCATGATAGATAGGTTACCTGCAACCATGTTTACAATGGTCGAAGGAACAAAAAATGGGCTAACTTTGCGAGGGCCTTTGTCTACTAATGCAGTATGGCCAGTTTCGATAAGGTCAAGACCGCCAATGCCTGAGCCGATAGCAACACCAACTCGAGCCGCATTTTCTTCGGTAATTTGTAAGCCAGAGTTATCAAGAGCTTGAATACCCGCTGCAATGCCGTACTGGATGAAAAGGTCCATCTTACGAGCATCTTTTTTAGACATGTACTCTGTGCAATCGAAATCTTTAACAAGACCTGCAAAACGAGTTGAGAAGTTCGTAGTATCAAAGTGCTCGATATTTACGATACCACTTTGACCTTCTAGCAGGGCTTTCCAAGATGATTCTACTGTGTTGCCTACCGGTGACAACATACCCATGCCAGTGACAACTACACGACGCTTGGACACGATATAATTCTCCGGGAATTGAATATTTCTATGAGAGGATAGAAGAAGTTAGAAAGAACACAGGCGGTCTAGGAGACCGCCTGGGAGAGCTAATTACTGAGCGCTGTTTACGTAGTCGATTGCAGCTTGAACAGTAGTGATCTTCTCAGCTTCTTCGTCAGGAATCTCAGTGTCGAATTCCTCTTCTAGAGCCATAACTAGTTCTACAGTGTCTAGAGAATCAGCACCTAGATCGTCAACGAAAGAAGCTTCGTTTTTAACTTCTGCTTCGTCTACACCTAGCTGTTCAACAATGATTTTCTTTACGCGTTCTTCGATGTTGCTCATTTTTCTTTTCCTTTACAGATTTCGCCTAATGCGATGATTCCGTAGTTTATTCGAACTATTGAAAGTTGCAAGGGGGTCCTTGCTGGTCAAACCACAAAATTAGCGAATTTAACCGAATTTCAATACATTTTTGACTTAAATCATGCACAAATCTTGCGCATAAGCATGACAAGTTCATGACAGTTAACTGCAACTATAGGCTATTTTTCACAATGTAAAATAGCTTATTTTGCATAAACTGTCGCATTAAACCATGTACATGCCACCATTTACATGCAAAGTTTCACCAGTAATGTACGCTGCTTCAGGAGAAGCAAGGAAAACTACTGCTGATGCAATTTCACGTGGGTCACCTAAACGACCTGCTGGCACGTTCGACAAAGTTGCCGCACGTTGGTCATCATTTAGCGCCTTAGTCATGTCAGTTTCGATGAAACCAGGAGCAACAGTGTTCACTGTTACACCACGAGACGCAACTTCACGAGCCATTGATTTAGTAAAACCAATCACGCCCGCTTTCGCTGCTGCGTAGTTAGTTTGACCAGCATTACCCATGGTACCAACAACAGAGCCTACGTTGATGATACGACCCGCACGTTTTTTCATCATACCGCGTAAAACCGCTTTAGACATGCGGTAGATAGGCGTTAGGTTGGTATCGATGATGTCGTTCCACTCATCATCTTTCATGCGCATCAATAGGTTGTCACGAGTAATACCAGCGTTATTCACCAGAATATCGATCACACCAAATTCTTCGTTGATCGTTTTTAATGTCGCTTCGATAGACTCGACATCAGTCACGTTAAGCGCTAAGCCTTTACCGTTATCACCAAGATACTCGCTGATAGCAGCCGCACCACTTTCAGAAGTAGCAGTACCGATAACCGTAGCACCTCGCTCGACAAGAAGTTCCGCGATCGCGCGGCCAATACCACGGCTTGCGCCGGTAACTAGCGCGATCTTACCTTCTAGATTCATCATGTTGTGTTTCCTTTTCTTATCGCAAATTTATCGCTTGATGGATTACTTCGCAGCGTCTAGCGATGCGATATCATTCACTGCTGCTGCAGTTAGCGTTTTCACGATACGTTTTGTTAGACCTGTTAAAACTTTACCAGGACCAAGCTCAAGAAGATTTTCTACGCCTTGTTCGTGCATCAGTTCAACTGTTTCAGTCCAACGAACTGGGCTATGTAGCTGACGAACAAGCGCATCTTTGATTTTTGCAGGATCTGTCTCAGCAATCACATCAACGTTGTTGATAACTGGCAGCTGTGGTGAGTTAAATTCGATAGACTCAAGAGCTACAGCAAGTTTTTCCGCTGCTGGCTTCATAAGTGCACAGTGTGAAGGTACTGAAACAGGAAGAGGAAGCGCACGCTTCGCACCAGCTTCTTTACATAGCGCACCAGCTCGCTCTACTGCGTCTTTGCTACCAGCGATAACGACTTGACCAGGCGAGTTAAAGTTTACTGGAGAGACCACTTCGCCTTGCGCTGCGTCTTCACACGCTTTTGCAATCGCATCATCAGCCAAACCGATAATCGCGTACATTGCGCCAGTACCAGCTGGTACTGCTTCTTGCATAAGTTGACCACGTAATTCAACCAGCTTGATGGCTTCTTTAAAGTCAATAACACCCGCACATACAAGTGCTGAGTACTCACCTAGGCTGTGACCGGCTAGGTTTGCTGGTTGCTCTAAGCCAAGTTCCTGCCATACACGCCAGATTGCAACAGATGAAGCTAGCAAAGCTGGTTGAGTACGGAAAGTCTCGTTTAAATCTTCTGCAGGTCCATTTTGAACAAGCGCCCATAGATCGTAACCTAGTGCGTCAGATGCTTCTGCAAATGTTTGTTTTACTACGTCATATTGTTCGCCTAGTTCTGCAAGCATACCTACAGCTTGAGAACCTTGACCTGGAAATACGATAGCAAACTTGCTCATGTTGTTTTCCTTTAAGCAAAGTAAAAAGAAATAAGATGCACCAAGTGCACCTTAAATTTTGAATTCTTGTGAAACTTAGAACTTCACAAGGGCCGAGCCCCAAGTGAATCCGCCGCCAAACGCTTCAAGAAGCAGAGTTTGACCGCGTTTAATACGACCATCACGTACCGCTTCATCTAGTGCTGTTGGCACCGTCGCAGCTGATGTGTTGCCGTGTTTATCAAGTGTAATCACGACTTGGTCTAGTGACATCGAAAGTTTCTTCGCTGTCGCTGAAATAATGCGGTAGTTCGCTTGGTGCGGCACTAGCCAGTCTAGTTCAGACTTATGCATGTTGTTGGCTTCAAGCGTATCTTTTACTAGTTTCGATAGCTGAGTGACAGCGACTTTGAATACTTCGTTCCCAGCCATATGAAGCCATTTATCCGCATCTTGCCCCCGCACAGGTACAGGTAGGCTTAGAAGCTCTCCGAATTGACCATCCGAGTATATGTGGGTAGAGATAATGCCAGGCTCTTGGCTAGCGCCTACGACAACGGCTCCCGCACCATCACCAAATAGGATAATGGTTGAACGGTCTGTCGGATCACACGTTTTAGACAAAGTATCTGAACCAATCACAAGTACGTTTTTGCACATACCAGATTTGATATGTTGGTCTGCAACAGATAATGCGTACACAAAACCAGAACAAGCAGCGGCTAAGTCAAAAGCTGGACAACCTTTAATGCCAAGCTTTGCCTGCACCTGACACGCAGATGAAGGGAAAGTATGGCTACTGCTCGTTGTGGCTACGATAATCAGGTCGATATCGTTTTTATCAATACCCGCCATATCGATAGCGTTTTCAGCTGCGTAGAATGCCATGTCTGCTACAGTTTCGTTTTCTGCAGCAATTCGACGCTCTTTAATACCCGTGCGAGCAACGATCCACTCATCACTTGTATCTACCATTTTCTCTAGATCTGCGTTTGTACGCACCTGAGATGGCAGGTAGCTGCCAGTACCTAAAATTTTGCTATACATGAAGACTAATAATGCCTCTCGAGTAAAACCGCTTCCAAACGATCGCTAATACGGCTTGGTACTTGTCGTTTGACCTCGTGTACTGCCTCGCCAAGTGCATTGACAATCGCAGATACATCCGCACTTCCATGGCTTTTTATGACAATGCCGCGCAATCCTAGCAAACTTGCGCCGTTATACTGGTCGGGGTTCAGTGTTTTTAGTTCATTAAACAGCCTAGAAAACAACTTTCTAGCTATCCAACCCTTTATCGTTGATGCCATTATGCTGGTTTTAATTTTTTCGATAAAAAGTTGAGCTGTTCCCTCACTGGCTTTTAAGCATACGTTGCCGACAAATCCATCACAAACAATGACGTCCGCAACATCATGCAAAATTTGATTACCTTCAATATAACCGACAAAGTTAATCGCATCGGTCTGAGAAAGCATTTCTGCGCAACGTTTGACTAAATCGTTACCTTTAATCTCTTCTGCGCCAATATTGAGTACAGCAACGCGAGGAGGACGACCCAAGTGTTCTTCAGCTAATGCACTGCCCATTACAGCAAATTGGAACAAGCTATCAGCATCGCACGATACATTCGCTCCCAGATCTAGCATCCAAGTGCGCTTTCCGGTAATCGTCGGTAAAGCGGAAACTAAAGCAGGACGTTCAATGCCAGGAAGTAACTTAAGAATGAAACGCGATAGTGCCATTAATGCACCGGTGTTGCCACCACTAACACAAGCATCCGCTTTCTGCTCAGAAACCAAATCGATAGCCATACGCATAGAACTATTTTGGCTATTACGTAACGCCAATGAAGGTTTTTCTGAGTTCGAGATAACTTTCTCGCTGTGAAGAATAGTCAAGCGGGAACTGGTCGAGGTACCGAGTTGAGATAATTGAGACGTGATCAGAGATTGATCACCAATAAGAATCACTTTTAGCTCTGGGAAATGAGACAGTGCCTGCACGGCGGCAGGCACTGTTACGCGTGGACCGAAATCCCCGCCCATTGCATCAAGTGCAACGGTAATACTTTGCAAAGGTTCAACCTTACTTGTTGATAACCTTTTGACCACGGTAGTAACCTTCAGCAGTTACATTGTGGCGTAGGTGAGTTTCACCAGAAGTCGCGTCTACAGATAGAGCAGCTGTAGTTAGCGCATCGTGTGAACGACGCATACCGCGCTTAGAACGAGTTTTACGGTTTTTCTGTACGGCCATTGACCCTACTCCTATACTATTGGGTTAAAAACCTGAAGAAGAATCGGCTACCACACCTATTACTTTTTCAGACTTTTCAAAACGTCGAATGGATTCGGTTTTTCTTCCTCAATTTCTTCAGGAATCTCACCAAAAACCATGTTATTTGAATCAACGCTACAATCCGCTTCATCGTGCATCGCAATTTGAGGTAATGCTAAGATGAACTCGTCTTCAACAAGTTGTATGAGGTCTAATTCACCATATTCATTTAGATCTACCAAATCATAAATTTCTGGTGCTTCCTGTTCTGTTTTCTCACCGTAGTAAGGAGTAGAAAGGAATTCAACTTCGCACTCATGTGCGAATACCTCATTACAACGCTGACACTCTAAATCGACTTCGATGTTAGCTTTACCAGAGATAACAACGAGTCGCTGTTCATCCATCCCAAATGACAATGAGACTTCTGCGTCGCGTTTTACGCCTTCAGTTGTTTCCACTAAGCGCTTGAAAAGACTAGCTTGGATGATGCCATCGTAATCCAATCGTTTCTGTGCAGCTTTAGCTGGGTCAACCGTTCGCGGTATTTTTACCTTTTGCATAGGGCGCGAATATTATCTTCCAAATCAAAATTAGTCAAAGAAAAAGGCAAAAAAGTTGTACTTTTTTACGCTTAACATACAGAGCATTAGCCAGAATCATTTTTGATCGATTATCCTATTGGAAATGCTCCCACGAATTGTAATTCAAAATGAAAAATTACCAACTGGTTTTAGCCTCAACTTCCCCTTTTCGTAAACAACTGCTTGAAAAGCTCTCACTACCATTCGTTTGTTTATCACCTGATTGCGATGAAACACCTTTTGACCAAGAAACGCCAACTGAACTTGTGCAGAGACTGGCCCAAGAGAAAGCAATATCTTGCCAGACGGATACAGCAAGTTTAGTTATCGGCAGTGACCAAGTTTGTGTCATTAATGGTGAAATCGTTGGCAAGCCTTTAAATAGAGATAACGCGATAAATCAACTTTTGGCTCAAAGTGGAAAAGTCATCACTTTCTATACTGGTCTTGCAGTACATAACACCGTCACAAACCATACAGAAGTCGGCTTTGATTCTTTCGAGGTGCACTTTAGAGATTTAACGCTTGAACAAATCGAACGCTACGTCGACAGGGAAGAACCTTTTTACTGCGCAGGCAGCTTTAAAAGCGAAGGCATGGGAATTTGTTTGTTTACGAAATTAGTTGGTAAAGACCCGAACACACTTGTCGGACTACCATTGATTGATTTGATTGATATGTTGCATGTTCAAGGACTCGATGTCCTTTAACCCAAATACGATAAAAGGGAGCCACAGGCTCCCTTTTGCATCCGCGAGGAAAACAGGGTTACGTGTTTCTTAAACCCGCCAACACTTTTTCTAGTTTCGGTTCCATCGGTGCGTTGATTTCCATCCACTCATCATTTGATGGGTGTTGGAACTTAATGTTTGCCGCGTGTAGGAACAAACGATCTAAACCAACTTGACCTGTATAAGCATCAAAGCGACGATCACCGTAGCGATCATCCCAAGCGATTGGGTGACCAGTGTATTGCGTATGAACTCGGATTTGGTGAGTTCGACCAGTAATCGGACTCGCCTGAATCAATGTAGCTTGTTCAAACTTTTCCAAAATCTTAAAACGCGTTTCTGACGGTTTACCATTAGGGTTAACACGAACAATACTGTTCACTTCGTTTTTGAGCAGTGGCGCGTTCACAACCTTACAACTGCTTTTCCATTGCCCCATGACAAGAGCTAAGTAAAACTTCTTTACTGTCTTTTCACGAAACTGGGCTTGCAAGTGACGAAGTGCAGAACGCTTCTTAGCAACCAGCAAAATCCCTGAAGTATCACGGTCAATACGATGCACAAGTTCAAGAAAGCGAGCTTGAGGACGCAGAGCCCTAAGCGCTTCAATCGCACCAAACTTTAAACCACTGCCACCATGCACAGCGGTGCCAGATGGTTTGTTTAGAATCAACATATGATCATCTTCGAAGATAATCATACTTTCCAACTCAGCGACTTTGTTAAGTTTCGTACTTGGTGCGACATCGTCATCTTTTTTCTCGACGGTCACCGGTGGAATACGAACGAGATCGCCTGCTTTTAACTTGTACTCTGCTTTTATACGCTTTTTATTTACGCGCACTTCGCCCTTACGCACAATTCGGTAAATCATGCTTTTAGGAATGTCTTTTAATTGGTTGCGCAAAAAATTATCAATGCGCTGACCCGCCATATCTTCGTCAATGTCGACGAACTGGACTTTTGTTCTTATTTCGTTCATGAGCCGTATTGTAAACTCAATTTCGTGCGACTTCACATTATTCTTGTCGTAAAAGAAACACTCGGTGGCACATACTGGTCTAAATTTCGCCAAGCTTTTGTTTAAATTATTAAAACTCTCAATCAAGTTCTCAATTTGTTTTCTGTCTTGAACAGTTTGCACATCTCAATTGCTTATGAAACAGCCAGTTATAAAATAGAAATTTTGAGTTTAGCGGCAAATTTTCTATCGTTTGCGTGAAAGCAGATTGCTGATAGCCACGCGCACTGCTATAGTTCACAGCTGCTAAGGAAGGTTTGGTTACATTTTATTCATTACCAATCATTTATCCTCAAGCAATGTGAGTAGATCGTTGAAGGTCGAGTGCAGCATTGGCGTGAGACACATCGAATTCAACACTCTTGCCACCCTACTCCTCGCATATTCACGTTGAGTACCTACCGCCCAAATAGCGGGTCACAAGTCTACGTTTCCAACAGAAACCACAAGAGGCTTGTGATGACTGAAGTGCCCGAGAGCATCCCCTTCCAGCCGGGAGGCTGCAAAATACAAGCCATGGGATCAGGCACCGTGAAAGAGCGAAAAAACAGTGGCAAGTCGACAAGAAAGATATAAAAGAAAAGACAACGAGAATTTTCAATGAAAAGAATGTTAATTAACGCAACTCAAAAAGAAGAGTTGCGTGTCGCTCTGGTTGATGGCCAGCGACTTTTCGATCTTGATATCGAGAGTCCAGGTCATGAATCTAAAAAAGCGAATATCTACAAAGGACGTATCACACGTATCGAACCAAGCTTAGAAGCCGCATTTGTTGATTACGGCGCCGAGCGTCACGGTTTCCTCCCTCTCAAAGAAATTGCCCGCGAATATTTCCCTGAAGGTTACACCTACCAAGGTCGTCCAAGCATCAAAGAAGTGCTAACGGAAGGCCAAGAAGTTATCGTTCAAGTGGAAAAAGAAGAACGTGGAAGCAAGGGCGCAGCTCTTACTACTTTCATTTCTCTTGCTGGTAGTTACCTTGTTCTGATGCCTAACAACCCTCGTGCTGGCGGTATTTCTCGTCGAATCGAAGGTGACGAGCGTACTCAACTGAAAGCCGCATTAAGTACTTTGGAACTGCCTCAGGGCATGGGCCTAATCGTACGTACTGCTGGCGTTGGCAAGAGTGCTGAAGAGCTTGAGTGGGATTTGAATGTACTACTTAACCACTGGGGTGCAATCAAAGGTGCAGCGGACTCTAACCCTGCTCCATTCTTAATCCACCAAGAAAGTAACGTTATCGTTCGTGCAATCCGTGACTATTTGCGTCGTGATATTGGCGAAATCTTAATTGATAGCAACACCATCTACGAACGTGCAAAAGAGCACATTCAATTGGTGCGCCCTGATTTCCTTAACCGCGTTAAGAAATATGAAGGCGAAGTTCCACTATTCAGCCACTACCAAATCGAAAGCCAAATTGAATCGGCTTTCCAACGTGAAGTGCGTCTGCCATCTGGTGGTTCTATTGTTATTGACCCGACTGAAGCACTAACGTCTATCGATATCAACTCTGCTCGTGCAACCAAGGGCGGCGATATTGAAGAAACAGCTCTAAACACGAACCTAGAAGCAGCCGACGAAATTGCTCGCCAATTGCGTCTACGTGACTTAGGTGGCTTAGTGGTTATCGACTTTATCGATATGACCCCAGTTCGTCACCAACGAGAAGTAGAAAACCGTCTACGTGAAGCCGTTCGCCTTGACCGCGCTCGTGTACAAATCGGTCGTATTTCTCGCTTTGGTTTGTTGGAGATGTCACGCCAGCGCTTGAGCCCTTCTCTTGCAGAAGCAAGCCATCACATCTGTCCTCGCTGTAGCGGAACTGGTGTCGTTCGCGACAACGAATCTCTAGCACTTTCTGTACTTCGTTTAATTGAAGAGGAAGCGCTAAAAGACAACACAGCACAAGTACTTGCAGTCGTACCTGTGCCAATCGCCTCTTACTTATTGAACGAAAAACGTCGTTCAGTAAACCATATCGAACGCATTCAAGAAGTGAAAATTACGGTTGTTCCTAACTCTGATATGGAAACACCGCACTTTGAAGTTATCCGTGTTCGTGAAGGCGAAGAGTTCGATCTGATTTCTTACTTACTTCCTAAGAAACTGGAAGCAATGAAAGAAGCAGAAGGTAAAGAGCCAGCGGAAGTTGACGTAAAACCAAAACGAATTGAAGAGCCAGTTCTTAAAGGCTTTGCTGCTCCGTCTCAAACCGCACCTGCACCAGCAGCTAAACCAGCTCCTGAGGCGAAGAAGAAAGAACAAAACGTTGAACAAGAAGAGAAACCTGGATTGTTCAGCCGTCTGTTTAAAGCACTTGGTAGCTTCCTATTCGGTGGTTCTGAAGAAACAAAAGAAGAACAGAAACCTCAGGAAGAGAAAAAACCAAATCGCGATAATCGACGTAACAAACGTGATCGTAACGATCGTCGTCGCAATAGCAACCAGCGCGATAATCGTGATAACCGCGACAATCGCGATAACCGACGTCGTCGTAAGCCTCGTGATGAGCAGGCTAATGAGCAAAACGAAGCTCAACAACAAACAAATAAACCGCAAAACCGTAACCAAAAGCGTAAACCTAAAGCTCAACAGGCAGATAAAGCCCAAGAGCAGAAAGCAAACGCAAAAGTAGCGGAAAAAGGTCTGCAGCTAGCAGCGGAAGCTCGTACTGAAACAAAACCAGAAGAGAGCAAACCGAAGCAGCAAAATGCGAAAGCAGAAAAAGTGAAAGAGCGCCGCCAACGTCGCAAATTGAACAAGTCTGTACGCGTTAAGGACCAAGAAGCTATTGAGAAGAAAGCCGAAGAAACAGCGGTTAAGACTCAAGAAACGGTTGAAGCTAAAGTTGAAAAACCAACAGAAGCAGCGGTAGAGGCACAGCAAGACAACAAGCAAGCAGAGTCTAAGCAACGTCGTAATCGTCGTTCGCCACGTCACCTGCGTGCAAGCGGCCAGCGTCGTCGCCGTGGCCGTGATCGCCGCCCTAACCCGTTCCGCCTACGTAAGGGAGGTGTCGCTTCTCCTGAAATGGCTATGGGTAAAGTAATGCCACGTTACATTCCGAAACCAGCACCTAAGAAGGAAGAGCGAGTTAAGGAAGAAGCTGTAGCAGCAGTACCTACAATCCAAGGTGGCTTTGCGTGTCCAGAAATGGCAATGGGTAAAGTGATTATTCGTCGCGAGCAACCTGTCGTAACAGATGCGCCAGTTGTTGAACACAAGGTTCAAGAAACCGTTGAAGCGAAAGTGGAAGCTCCAGTAGTAGAAGCACCTGTTGTTGAAACAGTAATCGCAGAAAAAGCTGAATCGGCAGTAGTAGAAACAGCATCGGTAGAGCCTATCGTTGAAACTCCTGTAACTGAACATGCTGAACCGGTTGATGTCATTGTAGAAACGGCACCTGCTGAAGAGCCTATCGTTGAAGCAGCAAAAGAGATTGCAGCCGAAGCGCCAGTAGATAAACCAGAGCCTAAAGTCGAAGCCATTAAAGTTGCGGCTAAGCTAAACGCTAGCGCACCGATGACGAAAGCACCTGGCCCTCAAGAGCTACGCGAAATCACGGTTGCAGCAGCGCCGTTCAAAACCGAACGTTACCAAGCTAAAGGTGCAGGTAGCCAAGTGGCTAAAAACCGTGCATCGGCAGAGATGACAAAGCCTAACTTTAACTAGGCTAAATCATTACGTTCAACTGCTTAACGGCATAAATAAATTAAAGGCTACCATCTGGTAGCCTTTTTTATCTTCATATTTGCCCAATAAATTGTTCATATAAATACCAATTCGTGATCACATTTGTACGCCATTATTCGCATCATTCTTGAACTTAATCACACTTTTCGGTAGCATGCGCCGACTCAAGTTTTCGACACCATTCTGATGCTGCTCTTTTAATACTACGGTTTACACTGCAATGTTTGATTAAAAATCAACCTTCCAGTGGCTTGTGCAAATACGAATATGTGTCGGGTTTAACTCATTGCAAAGAGAACTTAAAAACAAACATGTTCGAATTTCCCCAATTTTCTAAGCACTCCGTAAAAAATGATGTGCTATCAGGCTTAACCGTTGCGCTAGCATTGGTTCCTGAAGCTGTCGCATTTGCGTTCGTCGCAGGCGTAGATCCGATGGTCGGTCTTTACGCTGCATTCATCGTTGGTCTTATTACTTCCATTTTCGGTGGTCGTCCTGGCATGATTTCTGGTGCAACAGGTGCCATGGCAGTCGTAATGGTTTCGCTTGTCGCGACTCACGGTGTCCAGTACCTATTCGCAGCCATCATGCTCGCTGGTATTCTTCAAATTGCCGCTGGTATGTTTAAATTGGGTAAGTTCATCCGTATCGTACCTCACCCTGTGATGATCGGTTTTGTGAACGGTCTGGCTATTGTTATCTTCCTAGCTCAGTTGGGTCAGTTTAAAGCGCCAGACATCAACGGCATGCTTACTTGGCTACCACAAGACCAGATGCTGCTAATGCTTGGTTTGGTTGCGCTGACTATGGCAATCATTCACTTTCTACCAAAAATCACAACAGCTGTACCCTCTTCACTTGTTGCGATCGTAACGGTGACGGCTTTAGTGGTTGGCTTGGATCTGGAAACTCGAACTGTTGTTGACTTCCTGCGTACAATGTCTGGTGATGAAGCTGCAACACTCGCAGGTTCACTACCAACCTTCTCTATTCCTGCGGTACCATTTACACTAGAGACACTACAAATCATTCTTCCATACGCGATCATTCTCGCGGCCATTGGTCTAATTGAATCTCTACTAACACTGACAGTTTTAGATGAGATGACGAATACTCGTGGTCAATCTAACCGCGAATGTATCGGTCAAGGTATGGCAAACATGACGTGTTCTGTGTTTGGCGCAATGGGTGGTTGTGCGATGATTGGTCAGTCGATGATCAACGTAAACTCAGGTGGTCGCGGCCGTCTATCTGGTATCGTTGCGGCTATCGCTCTATTGATGTTTATCTTATTCGCTTCTTCGCTAATTGAAATGATCCCACTCGCTGCTCTGGTTGGTGTGATGTTCATGGTTGTCATTGGTACATTCGAATGGGCAACATTTAAGCTAGCACGCCGCGTACCGAAGCAAGACTTCTTCGTTATTGTTCTTGTGACCGTTGTTACTGTTCTTACTGACCTTGCTGTTGCCGTAGCGGTTGGTGTTATCGTTTCTGCATTAATGTTTGCATGGCAACACGCTAAGCACATCTATGCCGACACGTGCTTAAACGAGGAAGGTTCAAAAGAGTACAATATTCACGGCCCTATTTTCTTTGGCTCTGCGGCTAACTTCCTGGAGTTGTTTAACGCGCCTGAAGATCCAAAAGATGTGATTGTCGATTTTGCAGACTCTCGCGTGACAGATCACTCTGCAATTGAAGCCATTGAAACACTGGCTGAGCGTTACAATGCTCAAGGTAAAACGCTGCACCTTCGTCACCTAAGCCCAGATTGTCGTAAACTTTTGGACAAAGCTGGCAGCTTGGTTGAAATTAACGTGAAGGAAGACCCAAGCTACAAAGTCGCAACCGACATACTAGCGGGTTAACACGAATAAAAAGGGATGAGCTGAGCTCATCCCTTTTTCTATTGTCTTCAAGCACGGCGATTATAGCTTCTTCAAAATTACGTCTGATGCCTCTTCGATTAAATCAAGCACCAGTTCAAAGCCATCTTCCCCACCATAATATGGGTCCGGGACTTCGTCGTAACCTGACTCAGAATGACTTAAAAATAACGATACTTTGTGTCGATACTTCAACGGACAAATATCCAATAAATCGGCCAAATTTGCTTTATCTGCGGCCAATATAAGGTCAAACTTTTCAAAGTCATCAATGGTGACTTGGCGCGCTTGCATTCCTTTAAAAGAATAACCTCGCTGCTTTCCTGCTGCCATCGCTCTTGAATCCGGTCGGTTTCCTGCGTGGTAGCCTATTGTACCTGCCGACTCAACCTCTACTTCAACGCCTAGCTTTTGAGCTTTCGCTCTTAACACTGCCTCTCCAGTTGGTGACCGACAAATGTTTCCCATACAAACAACAAGTATTTTCTTCATTTTATTCCCTGAATTATCGGTGGTTTTTCTTCACGATATGTTGATCTATCATAGCGAGATAAATCAATGAACCCAAATTAGCTTGGGCACAGCACGAAAAAGAATTGAGGAAGTATTATGTCTATCGAAGAAAATAAAGAAGCACGCCATAAAGCTCGCCAACAAAAAGTCAAAGAACAGGTAGACGCAAAAATCGCTGCTGCTCAGGAGGAAAAAGGTCTGCTACTGATCATTACCGGAAATGGTAAAGGTAAATCGACATCAGGATTCGGTACGATCGCACGCGCAGTGGGTCATGGTTTGAATTGTGCTGTCGCGCAGTTTATTAAAGGTACTTGGGACAACGGTGAGCGCAACCTACTTGAGAAACTCGGCGTTGAATTCCAAGTAATGGCGACCGGCTTTACATGGGAAACTCAAAACAAAGCCGCTGATACCGAAGCAGCGCAAGGCGTATGGCAAGAATGTAAACGCATGCTGCAAGACGACTCTATCGATGTCATCTTGTTTGACGAGCTAACTTATATGGTGAGCTACGGCTACATCGACTTAGACGAAGTGGTCGAAGCGCTGAGCAACCGACCTAAAATGCAGTCGGTTATTATTACTGGGCGTGGTGCACATCGAACCCTGATTGAAATGGCCGATACCGTTTCTGAAGTGAAAAATGTAAAGCACGCATTTGAATCTGGCGTAAAAGCCCTCAAAGGCGTCGATTGGTAACACTCGCAGAGTAATTTAAAAAGGGTTGGCAAAATGCCAACCCTTTTGGTTTTCACACACGGTTAGTTGAAAAGATTCTTCAATAAACCATCGACCGCATCTTTGGTTTTCTCGTCTTTGATTTTGTCCGTTAGCTTCTCCACGCCACGATCGATTTCTTTTTGAGCTTTCTGCTTCAGAACATCATCGAATACGAGCTTGAATTTAGGTTCTGCCCACTTACCAGACACATTGATTGGAATCGTGATGTCTTTCAGCTCATCTATATCTTTACCGCCCTGGCCTTCTAGGCTGCCTACAACTGACGTGCTGATAGTAAAGTCGACTGTTTCATTGATGTAGTTTGCGATACCTTTACCACGAACACGTAACAATGGAGACTGAGCTTGCATATTATCCGTTGATACTACACCTTTGTTGAGTTTCAATGTCGCCGTCATCGCACTGAAGTCTGTTTTCTTAGCTTCATTGGTGCCTTCAACTTTTTGCCCTTTAAATTTCGCATAGTTTTCACGAATCAACTGAGCAACGTTGATGCCATTCACCGCACCGTCAGCAAAATTGATAACAACCGTACCAGATAGATTCTTCTTGATACCGGTAGGCGTTAGACTCTTACCTGTAACATTCACATCAATGTTACCTGTCCCTTCAAGTTTGTCGTTCTCAGCAACGTCTATAAGTAGCGGTTGAACTTTCACGCCTTTGATTGACTTTTTAACACTGTAAGTCGCTGGTGATTGGCGTGCATCTAACTTCGCTGTCGCTGAGATTGAGCCTTGGTACAACTTCGAACTAAATGATGTAAGCTCAAACACGCCACGATTTACAGTGAAGCTCGTTTTTACCGCTTCCATCTTCGCATTTGCCGCTTTGAATTTGTCGATGGTAATGTCACCCTTTACATCTAACGCTTTCAACGCAGACAAATCAGGCTCAACCTCAGGTCCGGCAGGAGCACTCTCGCCACCAGAAGCAGGCTTATTACCTTCGGCAGCTTGCTTATCTAACCCTAAGAACTCATCAAGATCGATATTGGGGCTATGGAGAGCAAAGCGTACTTTAGGAATATCACCGAGTGTCACATCTGCCTTACCATCTAGGGCGATAGCATTCGCTGTTAACTTCTCTAGAACAAAACTCAGATGGTTTTTCGTTAGGTCGAAAGACAGATCAGACACCATGTCGACTTTCATCGGGGACTGAGGTAAAGCATCACCCTCAAAAGTCGATTTAAGAGTTAACTTATCCAACTGTACTTTGCTGATAGCCTTGTCCACGCTAAGTTGACCAGCACCCTGCATATCTAACTTCATACCACCAGCGTCACCCTTAATGGCATAAGTCAGGTTATTTACTTTATCGAATTCAAACGTGTCTAAACCGATCGTTGCCGATTCAATTTTATTGGCAGGGTCAGAGTATGTCGCATCAAAGTTGATGTTCTTTAGCGCGTAGTTTGCCAAACCTTTTTCTAGCTTAAAGTCTGCCTGACCTTTCGCGGTGAACTTTTGGTCGTTCATTTCGCCCTTCACGCCAAAATCAGCCGTTGTCCAGTTGTCAAAAGCGAATTCGGAAAGGTTTAATGAAATATCATAAAGTTTGGTGTAACTACCGGCTTGCTTATCCTGCATTTCTAATGAACCGTTAGAAACCGTAACGCCAGCAAGATTAATACTCCAATCAGAACCAGAAGTTTGCGTTTCACCATTTTGCGTAGGCGCAGCATTGCTCTCTTGTTCTGCTTGTTGTGTTTGGGCTTTCGTCAATGCATCAATATTCTTGCTGCCATCTTTCTTGGTTTCAATGTAGAACTCAGCACCATCAAGCGTGACGTTTCCAATTTCAAGCTGTTGACTAAAAAGTGGCATAACAGAGATGTCTACACCAACGGTATCAACTTTGAATAAATTGGGTTTACTAAAGCCTTGCGGGTTTCGCAATTCTGTATGTCCCAACTCAAAGCCAATCGATGGGAAAAATTGCCAACTGATATCCCCTTCAATCACCAACTCTAATCCCGTTTGCTTTTGCGCTTGCTCAACAATAAGGGGTTTAAACTGATTCGGATTGACGAAGATGGTTAACGCTAAAATTGCGACCAAAATGACCACAATCGGTATTGCTAGAATTAAGAGCAGTTTCTTCATTTGTTTTTCCTTGCTCGAGTGTTTTTACAATTATAAGCGCAGACTCCATTTACCGCTGACAGTTCCACAAAAGCGTGAAAAGTGTCTGGTTTTAACCTGCAACTGACTAATTTAAAAACAAAAAAAGAAGTGGCACTTAAGGTGCCACTTCTTCTCTTAAAAATAAAGCGATATAGCCGTCTATAGGCTTAAGCTTTCAAAAGTCTTGCAATGTGAGCTTTTAATACATCAATTGCGATACGGTTTTTACCACCGCGAGGAACAATAATGTCCGCATATTGCTTAGAAGGTTCGATAAACTGCATGAACATCGGACGTACTGTTTGTTGGTATTGCTTAAGAACAGACTCCATAGTTCGGCCTCGTTCTTCCACATCACGCTTAACACGGCGAAGCAAGCAAATATCTAACGGTGTGTCCATAAATACTGTCGCATGCATCAAATCACGAAGACGAGGGTCTGTAAGAAGAAGGATACCTTCTAGAATGATCACCTTTTTAGGTGTCATTGTGGTGGTGTTAATTGTTCTTGTGTGCTCAGTGTAGCTGTACTCAGGCACTTCTACTGCTTCACCACGTACCAATTTTTCTAGGTGCTCACACAGTAGGTCGTGGTCCAACGCACTCGGGTGATCGTAGTTCGTCTTTACTCGCTCTTCCATGCTTAGGTGGCTTTGGTCGTTGTAGTAGCAATCTTCCGTGATGACACCGATTTGATGATCGCCTACTTTCGCGCGAAGCTCATTATAAATAGTGCTCGCGATCAGACTTTTTCCAGAAGCAGAAGCGCCAGCAATACCTACGATGACGCATTGATTATTATCAGACATTAGTTTGCACCCGATGATGATTTCTAGTCACATAAAAAGATAAACTGCCTGATTATAGGGAGTTCACCCCATAGTTACTAGTTGGAATTAGGGTTTAGTCATAAGTTTCTGCCTGCTCAGAGGATTAACCTCCGAGCAAACGTTAAAATGTGCAATTATCAACCAGCAGGCATAGTAAACTTAGTTCACCATTGTAAAGCTAATCGCATCTGGTTTTGCTTTGCCTTGCCAAAACATCGTGCTACATACGCGATCGGCAAGTTGCTTATAATACCCTGCATGCTCACTTTCTGGGCGTCTTGCTACCGTTGGCACGCCAGCGTCAATATCTTCTCGCATAGAGATATGAAGCGGAATTTGTCCTAACAATGCTAAGCCAAATTCTTGCGACATTTTTTCAGCTCCGCCCATACCAAAAATATGCTCTTTCGCGCCACATTGACTACAAATGTGATAACTCATGTTTTCCACAACACCAATAACCGGGACATGGACTTTGTTAAACATTGCCGCTCCCTTCCTTGCATCGGCAAGGGCTAAATCTTGCGGTGTTGTGACTAGCACGCTACCTGTTACCGGAATTTGTTGTGACAGAGTCAATTGAATATCCCCCGTACCTGGCGGCATATCAATCACCAAATAATCCAAATCTGGCCAATCTGTTTCAGTTAATAACTGCGACAATGCTTTTGAAGCCATTGGACCACGCCATATCGCCGCTTCTGATTTATCCACCAAATAACCGATAGAATGAGTATAGATGCCGTGAGCAAAAATGGGTTCCATCCACTTGCCATCACGAACTTCTGGTTTAGCATCTTCTTGCCCCAACATCATAGGTACAGACGGACCATAGATATCTGCATCCAACAATCCCACTTTCGCCCCAGATTGAGCAATCGCCAACGCTAAGTTAACTGCGGTAGTAGATTTACCAACGCCACCTTTCGCAGAACTGACGGCAACGATGTTCTTAACACCCTTAACCGAGTTAGCCACTTGAGTTTCTAAAGCTTTAACTCCAAGGCGAATATTAAATGGGAATTCAGCCACTTTACCCGAGGCTTGCTGCTGTTTGATCCAGTCATGCAGTACGGTTTGAAGCTCATTACTTGCGAATGGCAACGTTATATCAATCGAACCCTGTGTCGTAATCGAAATTGCGCTATGAATATCTGCCCAGTTTTCCACCAACTGTGGATGTTGGAATTGGTTAAACCAGTGACAAAAATCTTGTTTTGAAGTGAACTGATGCATAAGCCCTCCTTTTAGATGTCATGCTACCACCGTCCAGGCTCAACCAGAACCCCAAAAAAACTAAGGCATTCCGCAGTTTGACACCTTGGAGTTAGTCAGTTCATGGGGTAGTATTATCCATCAAAATTTATTTATACCTATCAAGAAAAGCGAATATTAAGTATGGCAAACGATCCAAAAAACTTTCCGTCAAGGAAAATGCTGGTAACTTGTGCCCTTCCGTACGCTAACGGTTCGATCCACCTTGGTCATATGCTTGAGCATATCCAAGCGGACATTTGGGTTCGTTACCAACGCCTACGCGGCAACACTGTAAACTTCATCTGTGCTGACGATGCTCACGGCACGCCAATCATGCTTAAAGCGCAACAGATGGGTATTACTCCTGAAGAAATGATTGCCGCAGTTAGCGAAGAGCACCAAAAAGACTTCGCTGGATTTGATATCAGCTTTGATAACTACCACAGCACACACTCAGATGAGAACCGTGAGCTAGCGTCACACATTTATCTTGAGTTGAAGAAAAATGGCTTTATCTCTAGCCGCACTATCTCTCAGCTGTTCGATCCAGAAAAAGAGATGTTCTTACCGGACCGTTTCGTAAAAGGTACCTGTCCAAAATGTAAGTCTGAAGACCAGTACGGTGACAACTGTGACAACTGTGGTGAGACTTACAGCCCAATAGAACTGATCAATCCTAAATCTGCGGTTTCTGGTGCGACGCCAGTAATGAAAGATTCAGAGCACTTCTTCTTCGACCTGCCTCAGTTTGAAAGCATGCTAAAAGAGTGGACTCGCTCTGGCTCGCTACAAGCTGAAACAGCGAACAAAATGCAAGAATGGTTCGAATCTGGTTTGCAGCAATGGGATATCTCACGTGACGCACCATACTTTGGCTTCGAGATCCCTGGTGAGAAAAACAAATTCTTCTACGTGTGGCTAGACGCGCCTATCGGCTACATGGGCTCTTTCAAAAATCTATGTGACAAGCGCGACGACCTAGATTTCGACGAGTATTGGAAAAAAGACAGCTCAGCAGAGCTGTACCACTTCATCGGTAAAGACATCGTTTACTTCCACAGCCTATTTTGGCCAGCAATGCTAGAAGGTTCTGGCTTCCGCAAGCCTAACAACGTATTCGTACACGGTTACGTAACCGTAAACGGCGCGAAAATGTCGAAGTCTAAAGGTACGTTCGTAAAAGCAAGCACTTACCTAGAGCACCTAGACCCTGAGTGTCTACGTTACTACTACGCTGCGAAGCTAAACAGCCGTATCGATGATCTAGATCTTAACCTTGAAGACTTCACTCAGCGCGTAAACGCTGACGTTGTTAACAAGATCGTTAACCTGGCATCTCGTAACGCAGGTTTCATCGCGAAACGTTTTGAAGGCAAACTGTCTGACAACTTTGCAGAGCCTGAACTTTACAACGAATTTGTTGCTGCTGCTGACCGTATCGCTGAGCTTTACGAAACGCGTGAGTTTGGTCGTGCAATCCGTGAAATCACGGCATTGGCAGACAAAGCTAACCAATACGTTGATGAAAAAGCACCGTGGGTTGTAGCAAAAGAAGAAGGCAAAGATCAGGAACTACAAGACATCTGTTCTGTCGGTATCAACCTGTTCCGCGTACTGATGACTTACCTGAAACCAGTAATGCCATCGCTAGCTGCGCGTACTGAAGCGTTTCTAAACCAAGAGCTAACTTGGGAAAACATCGCTGCTCCACTAACAGGCCACGAGATCACTAAGTTCAAAGCACTGTTCAACCGTATCGATCCGAAGAATGTTGAAGCGATGATCGAAGCGTCTAAAGAAGATGCGGCGGCAGAAATGGCGGCGAAAGAGAAAGCTGAAGCGGAAAAGAACAAGGCTAGCCAAACCGAGCTAGACAAAGAACCAATCGCTGAAGAGATTGAGTTCGATGCTTTTGCCGCAGTAGATATGCGTATCGCTCGCATCATCTCTTGTGAAGAAGTACCAAAAGCCAACAAACTGCTTAAGTTCCAATTGGACATCGGTGGTGAAACTCGTCAGGTATTCTCTGGCATCAAGTCAGCTTACAAACCTGAAGAGCTAGAAGGCAAGCTAACAGTAATGGTAGCAAACCTAAAACCTCGTAAGATGAAGTTTGGTATGTCTGAAGGTATGATCCTAGCGGCAGGCCCTGGTGGTAGCGACCTGTGGATCCTTGAGCCACACGAAGGCGCTCAACCAGGGATGCGTGTAATGTAAGTTGTAGCTTTACAATCAAATTTAAAAAGTCCTCGCCAGTTCAGCGGGGACTTTTTTGACTGAATTCACACTTTTGGGGAATTTGTGCACCAAACTTGTACAGCACCTCTCCCATCACAATCCTAAATTACTGTTTTAATAGAATTTAATTAGTGGCATCAAAACTGCATTCTTCCTTGCTAGGTCCAAACACTAACAAGGAGTTGGTTATGTTTGTTTTGATTTCCACATTATTATCTATCGCTATTTTAGCCGGAATATATCACTTATCTTCTAAACGAGAGCAGCAACACGCGCGTAAATATCAGCTGTTAACATTATTGCGAGATGTTGTTCATCTGCTGAGACGCCATCGAGCTGCGACGCACTACTCACTTCAATTTCAACAAAATAACGAACAAGAATTAGAAGTCCTTCATAACGATCTCACCAACAAGCTTCATCTTTTAGTCGAAACCTCACGGTTTGAAAACAAACCCATGTATCGCGTATTACAGATTAAAGTAGGGAAACTACTTGAACAATGGGATGACCATAGTGTTGCAAGAAACCAGATGGAGCATGGTAAGTTGATTCGTCATTGCTTGTTCTTGATGGATGAAGTAACCATCGCATGGCTAGCGGTTGAGCAAAGAGATGACTTGCATAATGAGTATCACATGAACTGGCAAAACATTATGGATAGCTTGGAGACCCTGACTCAGTTACGAATCAGCATTCAAGATTTAGGAGAACAAGGCGGAAATGAGCGTTTCAAAAACTATGCATCGGTCATGATGCGTAAGCTAAACCAACTAGCGGTTATCGCTCCACTTAGCATTACCTCTCCTGCTTCCACGCGCTCAATACAGACGCTAAATGAATACGTGACAGGGAGTCATGTCGACTTAACAGAAGCAGAGCTTTATGGCGTCACATCGGACTTGTCATTGACCATCTTCAATACTTACGACCATGTCCTTTCAGATGTCGTAGAGTCATTATATCTACCGTTACCCAGACTCTCGCTAGCAGGATAAACGTTCCATGCCTTATTATTGGTGCTAGGTCCGTCGCCGACTTATAAAATAAAACAAAAAAACCGCAGGCCTAAGGCACTGCGGTTTTCGTTTATTCAACTTGTCAGCGCTTAGCTGTCGTCTTCCGTGAAGTTCGTTGGTAATTGCTTTTTCATTTCGTTCCAGATCAACGCACTTTCCATACCATAATGACGAATCACTACTGGTAGTTGCTCACGCTGGCCACTTTCACAAGTTTCGAGCAATTGATGGTAAAACTTCAGAGCTAGCTCACGAGAAGCTGGATTTGAGAAGTAGTAGCTACCGACACGATCGTAGAGCTTCTTCAAACCATTAAAGATCAAACCGTAAATTTGATTTCCTGAATGGAATGCTAGGCGCTGGAAAAGCATATAATCGTAAAAGTTGAACGTTTTAGCAATCAAGATTTCTTGACGCTTCGCTTCATCTTTCTCGTTATCTTCTTTCACATTCTGCAGAACTTTTTCGGCATACGGCGAGGAAGCGATGAATTCGTCCCAGGAAGCCGCATTCATTAAAGCTTCACAAGATTCGATTACGTTCTTAATTGTACGCTCAGAGCTCTCTTTGTTCGCTTTAAATGCATAGCGCATAAAGATAGGACTGATGTTAGTACGTGCCGCAAGCAGATCTTCTACAATGTTTGTCGCATTATCAACGTCTAGCGTCATTAAAGTATCCAAAATATGCAGACCAGAGGTCTCCATAAATTGGTTAACTTTCGTAGGTTTGCCGTGCTGGATAGTCAGCCATCCATCACGGGCTAGTCGTTGAAGAACCTCTCTTAAAGTCGTTCGAGTAACACCAATCAGTTCGGACAGCTCGCGCTCAGCAGGTAAAATTGAGCCTGGAGGAAAACGGCCGTTCCAAATGCTCTCGATAATATATTTTTCTGCGAATCCCGCAGGGCTTTTCGCCTTTATGACCATTCTACTTTTTATCCAATATTGATTTCTGAGGGTCGATACTACTCATCATACCACTACTTAGCGGTTTGAGAAAATTTACGATCAATAGTGAAAACGACTCCATAACATAGAGTTAATACTCTATATGTTGTGTCAATTTAAGAGGCTCTAACATGCGAGCGAAAGCAGTAAAATATGAATTTTCATTTAATTAAACAGCTCACAAATCTCGGAGAAATAAAGACAACCGTGTCACATTTTTATATTCAAAATATGAAAAATTACTTTGTATATCACAGTTAATATTCTTTCTTAATTTGCCTTTTCTCGTCACTGACCGTCATTTAAAATCCAAGAGGATTTTTTTAATACTTTCATGGTATAGTAACGCCGTTTTGATCGCGTTATTACATTTAAAAAGTCATTTTAGTCGGTAGCATCACGTTTTGTTATTGACTAATAAATGCCTGAGTGTAGAGTTTGCGGTCGAAAGTGAGCGGTGCTTGAGTTCAGGGGAAGTAACTTGGCAAGACTACAATAAACAAAGGATTGTTGTTTTACTAAGTTATTGTTTTTAAAGACTAGTTAATAAGTCTAACAAACAGATACTTAAGCACTATTGTAGTGTCTATTCATAATTTTGTTATAAAGAGAATTATCATGCCGATATCGCTCGGAAACGCTTTTATCAAGAACTTCCTTGGTAAAGCGCCTGATTGGTACAAAGTTGCCATTATAGCCTTCTTAATAATTAACCCGATTGTATTCTTCCTAATAAACCCATTTGTAGCTGGATGGTTGTTGGTCGCTGAATTTATTTTCACGCTAGCAATGGCATTAAAATGCTACCCATTACAACCTGGCGGTTTACTTGCTATTGAAGCCATTGCTATCGGCATGACTAGCCCTGCGCAAGTTAAGCACGAATTAGTAGCAAATATCGAAGTACTGCTACTTCTGGTATTTATGGTTGCGGGCATCTACTTCATGAAGCAGCTGTTGCTGTTCATTTTTACCAAAATTTTACTTGGCATTCGCTCTAAAACCCTTCTATCACTCGCGTTCTGCTTTGCTGCGGCATTTTTGTCTGCATTTTTGGATGCCTTGACGGTTATCGCCGTTGTTATCAGCGTGGCGATCGGCTTTTACTCTATCTATCACAAAGTAGCGTCTGGTAACCCTATCGGTGACCATGACCATACACAAGATGACACGATCACTGAACTAACGCGTGATGACCTAGAAAACTATCGTGCCTTTTTGCGCTCTTTGTTGATGCATGCTGGTGTAGGTACTGCCTTAGGTGGCGTAACCACGATGGTTGGTGAACCTCAAAACTTAATTATTGCAGACCAAGCGGGTTGGTTATTTGGTGAATTCCTAATCCGTATGTCTCCAGTGACACTACCTGTATTTTTCTGTGGTCTCATCACTTGTGCTTTAGTTGAAAAGCTTAAAGTGTTTGGCTACGGCGCGAAGCTTCCTAATAACGTTCGTCAGATCCTCGTCGATTTTGACCGTGAAGAGCGTAAAACGCGAACAAATCAAGATGTCGCAAAACTCTGGGTTCAAGGTCTTATTGCGGTTTGGTTGATCGTTGCACTCGCTTTGCACTTAGCGGCTGTCGGCTTAATTGGCCTTTCTGTGATCATTTTAGCGACCGCATTTACTGGTGTCATTGAAGAGCACTCCATGGGGAAAGCGTTTGAAGAGGCCCTGCCCTTCACTGCACTGCTTGCTGTATTTTTCTCGATCGTTGCTGTAATCATTGATCAAGAGCTGTTTAAACCAGTCATCGATGCGGTGCTTGCCGTTGAAGATAAAGGTACTCAGCTAGCTCTGTTCTATGTGGCGAATGGCTTATTATCTATGGTGTCGGATAACGTGTTCGTTGGTACGGTTTACATCAATGAAGTAAAAACTGCACTCATTGAGGGCCTCATTACTCGTGATCAGTTCGACTTACTGGCGGTGGCAATCAATACTGGTACTAACCTGCCTTCTGTTGCAACGCCAAACGGTCAAGCGGCATTCCTATTCTTACTCACATCGGCTCTCGCTCCATTAATTCGTCTGTCTTACGGTCGAATGGTTATCATGGCGCTGCCTTACACCGTCGTTCTTGCGATTGTCGGTCTGATGGGAATCATGTTCTTCCTAGAGCCTGCAACAGCTTCTTTCTACGAAGCTGGTTGGATTTTACCTCATAGTGGTGATCTGACTCCCGTAGTATCCGGTGGTCACTAAAATTTGAGTTGATTAGGAAACTTATCCACGATAAAAAGCTCTGAGTATTCAGAGCTTTTTCTATTTCAGACAGGAACAAAAACGTGACTATTTTAAATTCACTTAACCAGTTTTCAAAGGGACGTTTATCGTGGCTACTGCTTCTGCTATTCGTCGTTTTCTTTGAAGCATGTGCCCTCTATTTTCAGCACGTCATGATGCTTGCACCATGTGTCATGTGTATTTATGAAAGAGTCGCGATGATGGGAGTGGGCGTCGCTGCAATGGTTGGTATATTGGCACCCAAGAACCCAATTTTCCGCTGGCTAGGTTTGATAGGCTGGGGATTAAGTGCTTACAAGGGTTTGTTACTTGCAATGCAGCACGTTGACTACCAGTTTAATCCATCACCATTCGCGACTTGCGATTTATTCGTCACATTCCCTAGCTGGGCTCCGCTCAATCAGTGGGTTCCTTGGATGTTTGAAGCATATGGTGATTGCTCTAAGGTTGTGTGGCAGCTCCTTGATTTATCAATGCCACAATGGTTAGTAGTAATTTTTGCAGGCAATTTAATCGCTTTGGCATTAATTGTAATTGCACAATTCTTCCCTGCAAAACGCGTTAATCCAATTCGTTAATCCTACTGACGCGTAAAAATTAACAAAAAGCCGACCATCTGGTCGGCTTTTTGTTAAGTGGATAGCGCGGCGATTCGCTTTAGCCGCGTGATTGACCACAGCACTGCTTGAATTTTTTTCCGCTCTCACAAGGACAGGGATCATTGCGCCCGATACCTTTGAATGGGTTTAGGCTTTGAGCTTTATTTCCTACCATCAACTCATCCGCGCCCAGCGCGACTTCACCGACCATTAAATCAAGCTGGTCGACTAAATCTGTCAGGGCCGGTGGCGTTTCAATACCTGCGTCGCGCATCTGTTGCTGCGTTGCTGGCTCATCGATAGCCAGCATCAAAGTGGTCAGTAATGCTTGCAGCATACGCTGTAATCCATCATTGAGCTCAACGTCCTGCCACTGTTCTTCAATCATTGGCCAAACAGACATAAAGCCTTCGGCAAAATCAGCAAGTTGTTCAGGTTCTTTGCCTGTTAGCTCTAGCACGGAATATTCGTTTCGTTGAATTCGGTTATGCTGCTTGTGAATTTGCTCTTCCACAGCTGGTTGAATCGCTTTGAATCCCTCACCTAATAGCGGCTCTAACCACTTTTCAGGAGCGAGTGGTTTTGTCGTCAGATTCGCAGCTAACACTGCGCCTTCGATAAATAGGCAAGATTCATCGACGTGAACTTCACCTTTTTCAATCAATGTGTATTGCATGACATCTGGTTTCCCATAAATTTGGCGGCATTATACCTCAGAGCTCAAAAGCACGTAACCTAACGTTGTGTGTTTGACTGCACTGGGCGCTTCGACTCTTTTAATGACAAACTTAACTTACATCGCTACAATCGCCCTCCTTTTTACCACCAAACTGTATTAGGCAAGCTATGCGAGTTGTACTAGGCCCAATGGAAGGCGTTTTAGATCATTTGATGCGCCAAATCCTGACCGAGATAAACGACTATGACCTGTGTGTTACGGAGTTTGTTCGCGTAATCGACCAGCTATTACCCGATCATGTATTTCACCGTTTATGCCCAGAGCTGTTGCAAGGTTCTCAGACTGCATCTGGTGTGCCAGTACATGTGCAATTGTTGGGACAAGAACCGAACTGGATGGCTGAGAACGCAATTAAAGCGGCAAACCTTGGCGCCAGAGGTATTGATATAAACTTTGGTTGCCCAGCCAAAATGGTCAACAAAAGTAAAGGTGGAGCAGCGCTACTCCAACATCCAGAGCTCATTCACCGTGTGGTTAAAGCTTGTCGAGAAGCCGTTCCAGAAGCCATTCCCGTAACTGCAAAAATTCGTCTTGGCTGGGAGAACCCTGAAGATTGCTTTGAAATTGTCGATGCCATTCAGTCTGCTGGCGCAAATGAACTGACCGTACACGCACGTACTAAACAAGGTGGTTATAAAGCTTCTGAGATAAAATGGGATTACATCAACCAAATTCGTGAACGTTTTGATATCCCACTGATTGCGAATGGCGAAATTTGGAATTATGAAGACGGTCAACGTTGCATTGAAACGACTGGCGTTAGCTCTTTGATGGTGTGCCGAGGCGCTTTCAATATCCCTAACTTAGGCAATATGGTAAAACATAACCACCAGCCAATGTCATGGCCCGAGGTGGTTGAGTTGCTCATCTATTACTCTAAGTTTGAGATGAAAGGCGATAAAGGCTTGTATTACCCAAACCGCGTAAAACAATGGTTCTCTTACTTACGTCAAGCTTATCCTGAAGCAAAAGACCTATTTAGAGAAATCAGAACGTTCAACAAAGCCGCACCAATTGTTGAGCATATTCAACGCTACCGCGATGACTTAAACTCTCAGGTTGCATAATTCCCGAACACAAAAAGGACGAATATCTCGTCCTTTTTTGTACCTAAATCCTAGTAACAGATCTTATTTTTGCCGGTACTTTTGGCTTGATATAACTTTTCATCCGCCGCTTTAAACAATTCATCAAAGTTTTCTACTCGGCTCTCTTTACTAAACACCACACCGCCAGAGATCGTAAAGCCTTCTTTCGTTACGCGTATCGAGCGCTCATCTATGGCTTTTTTTACTCTGTCTAAAATGAGTTTAATGCCTTCTGAATCTTCGTCATAAATCGCTAAAACGAATTCTTCGCCACCAAACCTTGAGGCAACATCGGTATGGCGAATATTTTCACGTATACATTTTGCAACAAGCTGAATTGCAGAATCACCGACATCATGACCATAGGTGTCGTTGATCTTCTTGAAGTTATCAATATCGAACACTGCCAAAGCAACCTGTTTTTTTGTCATCTTATTACGCCACACGGTTTGCATACCTCGACGATTCAATAAGCTGGTCATTGGGTCTCTTGCTGCCAGTTCTTTAAAGTAACGTCGCTCGCTATGCATATTCACATAGAACAAGACGACGGTACTCAGCACGTAAATAAATAGTGCGACAATAAGGCTGTATTTTTCAAAAACCGCTAGGTTCTTAGCTTCATCCCAAAGGTTGTACTCGTAGTACATGCTGTGATTCGCACTCAATCGATCTAACTCGACTGGTTTGATTCGTGTACTGTTTGAAGGAATGGATTGTAAATTGGAAACCAAATGAAACTGACCTACAAGACCTAGCGACGAAGCCATAAGCGTATTGATGTCAAAATCAATAGACAAAACACCTTGGTGTTCTCCTTTCTCATAGACGGGGACCGTCATACTAATGACTTGACCTTCCATCGAGTCCAACACAGGCCCTGGTCCAGCCAAGGTAATGTTCACTTTATCTTGCGCGGTTTTTTGCCAAAAAGGTCGGGCTTTTAGCGTTGACAAAAGCTCTCTTGTGAAATTTTTTGCGTAGATATCGGGGGAGGAGATAACGTAACCGCGCTTGTCAATGTAATGGATTCCAACAATGTGCGATTCAATATCGTGCAGAAATGACAATGACGGCGCAAAACCCGCCTTTTGTTCAGCTAACTGGTTAATCGTTGAACCTTGCTGACATAAGCTTTCGTCCCCTACGATCATATAATCAAGGTCAACCGCAGGTAACCCTTCACTATAAACACTTTCGAGTAATAACACATCTATAGGCCAAAGATAACAAAGCCCTTCTTTGACTAAAGAATTATGTTCTTCAAACAGTGGGTTAGCGTAATTGGTATAGTTGGTGAAGCTGTAATCTAAAGCCGTGAGTACTTTAATACCGCGAGACATTGCACGCTCGATACGCGAATACTCAGAATCGATATAGCGGTTAACCGCATCATAGTAATTTTTCGTTGTCACGAGTAAAACCACTACAAATAACGCCAGAGGAAAAAAGATGACAAATGAGAGGCTAAATCGCCTTTGGTTTACCATTGAGTACCATACATATGAAAGGTCAATAGTCTCTTATGACTGCTATTAAATTGATACTCGTTATCTGGTGACGCATGCAATGCAGCACCAGATAACAAGAGACCAAACAAATGTGTGCGCGCTGTTTGAGACCGTTTATATATTAAAGGAGTTTAATCAATATAGAGTGTGGTGTCACTTTAGTCGCCATAATTTGCAGCTCTGTGCCGACATATTGACAGAGATATGACCTTTATAATCAACCTGTTCTGTGTCATCTAACAACGATACAACTTGGCTAACCTCCAAGCCCAGTTGCCACATAGGTAAATCGATTGAACATTCATTACCACTGAGATTAATCATTACAACGACTGCTTCACGACCCAGTACACGTGCGTACGCCAACAGGTTGTTAGTGCAATGAAGCCATTGAATACAGCCCGACTGTAAAGGCTTACATTGTTTACGTATCTTGATCCATTGTTGGTAAAGCGATAGCCATTGTGAACTTTCAATTTCATTCCAAGGAAAACAGTGACGATTATCTGGGTCTAGACCTCCTTCTAGACCGACTTCACTCCCGTAGTAAATACAAGGCGTGCCAACGTAAGTCATAAGCATTGCTAGCGCGATGTTCATTTTACGCTTATCACCATCAACCAGTGTGATAAACCGAGCAGTATCGTGACTATCGAGTTGATTCAGCTGCGATAGCTGATTCGAAAATGGGATTTTTGCTCTGGCTTCGTCCAACCATGCTTTAAACTCCAAACCATCAATGTTGATTGGATCGTACATAATGTCTTGTCGTGCGATAAAAGCTCGAACTGGATGAGCAAAACCGTAGTAGTTCATCGCCCCATCCTCTTGATCACCTTGCAACCACTGCGTTGCTTCAAAAAAGTGCTCACCTAACACATAAGCATTCGGGTTTACTGACTTTGTCGCATTACGAAACGCTGCCACATAATGAGCATTGTTTTTCGCGCCGTCTCCTTCGCCAAGCATATGGATTACATCAAACCGCCAGCCATCAACCAAGTACGGTGGCTTCAGCCAATACTTGATGACAGACTCTTCACTTTGGTAGATGTAGTCGCGCACCTGTTCATTTTCGAAGTTCAGAACCGGTAAGTTACCAATGCCTTTCCAACCAATGTAGTGATTGGTTTCGCCTTCGAAAAAGTAGTAATCACGGAACTTTGACTGCGGATTGCCATATGCTCCTTCTCCTTTTTGTTGGATATCAAACCAAGGATGATGCACTGACGTGTGGTTAAACACCGCGTCTAAGACAATCTTCATATTCTTACCACGGATTTTCTCACACAGTTCAGCAAACTGATCGTTGGTGCCGAACATAGGGTCAACATTGAAGTAATCAGTGGTGTCGTATTTATGATTACTTGGTGAAGAAAAGATCGGATTGAAATAAAGCGCAGTAACGCCGAGCTGTTCAAGATAGTCCAACTTTTGCTCTACACCTTTGAGGTCGCCGCCAAAGAATTCACGTGCCCCGGTATTTTGGTGAGAGCCTACCGCGTCTCCCCACGGCTTGACGATCGATGCAGAATCATACTGAGCATAAGCGTGGCGAATATCAGACTCACTTTTACTAGCAGAAAAACGGTCAGGAAAGATTTGATAGAAAACTTGCTCTTGGACCCAGCTTGGTGGTTGATGGTTTACATTCAACTTAAAGTGGAACTCTTTGGGTGGAATACGCTTTTGCACACCCCGTGCATCGAGCCAGTATTGTTGTCCGTCTTTGAGGATCTTAAACACATAATGTGTGACATCTCGATCTTGATTTGGTCGAAACGATGCCTCCCATAGTAATAATTCACCAGCCGTTCCCACTTGAGCCATGTCGACCAGATATTCTTCATTGTCCGGCTCAATACGCACATAGACGGAATCAAAATCCAATGTCTCGGTTTTCAGTCTGACTGTAACTTGCTCGTCATTAAAAGCTAAACCATCAATAGTTTGACTATGAAAAATAAATGGCAGGTTCATTATGGGCACTCCTCGTCATCGGATATGCCACTATGTTATTGAAGAATTAGAGACAAGAAATCCTCCCTGCGAGTTGACATATCAGCCAATTTTCCCAAGGAGGATCACACTTAGTAGGCGTAGTGACTTGTCGGATACCGCTTAGTTCAACAAGAGACTGTCATCTGCAAGCTCTTCTCCACGCACTTTGGAGAACATATCCAACAAGTCTGGTACCTGCATGTTAGCGCGCTGCTCTCCAGCCACATCAAGCACAATTTCACCTTGGTGAAGCATTACGGTCCTATCGCCACATGCTAATGCGTCTTTCATCGAATGCGTCACCATCATCACTGTTAAATCGAACTCATCGACAATACGTTTAGTTAAGTCGATAACAAACGCCGCCATACGAGGATCAAGCGCAGCCGTGTGTTCATCAAGCAATAACAACTTACTCTCCGATAACGTCGCCATCACAAGGCTAACGGCTTGTCGTTGTCCACCAGACAGCAACCCAATGCTATCGCCCAAGCGGTCTTCTAAACCAAGACCGAGGATGCTAATTCGCTCTTGGAACAGCTTGCGACGTTTAGTAGAGAGCGCCAACCCCCAGCTGCGTTTTTTACCACGCATGTGCGCTAGAGCCATGTTCTCTTCTATCGTCAGTTCACCACAAGTCCCGGCCAATGGATCTTGAAACACTCGGGCACATTGCGTCGCACGTTGGGCTACCGTCTGCTTGGTGACGTCTTTGCCGTCAATGATAACCTGACCACCTATCATCGGCGTCTCACCTGTCACCGCACCAAGCAACGTCGATTTTCCTGCGCCATTAGAACCAATCACGGTAAGAAATTGATGCTCTGGAACCTCTAAAGAGACGCCTTTCAATGCACGATTTTCCAAAATCGTCCCAGGGTTGAACGTGACCTGAATATTATTTAGTTCGATCATAATGCCTCCCCAGAACCATTTTTTGATGCCGCTTGTTTAGCATCAGTAACGCGTTGTTTCGCTCTCATGCTCTGTTTTAGCTTTGGAGCAATAAGCGCCACAGCCACCAATACTGCGGTAACAAGGTTGAGGTCTGAAGCTTGTAAACCAAACATGCCTGAGCTCAAAGCGAAAGCCACTGCAAGGCGATAAAGTACCGAACCGATGATGACCGCAAATACCGCAACCCAAATCTTGCGCCCGGGAATAAGGGTCTGCCCCAAAATCACAGCTGCCAAACCAACGACAATGGTGCCCACGCCAGAGGTCACATCCGCAAAGCTGTTCGTTTGTGCAAACAACGCGCCTGCGAATCCCACAAACCCGTTGGATAAAGCCAAGCCAAAGTAGGTATAAAAGCCAGTGCTAGCCCCTTGCGCAGAAACCATACGCGCATTCACACCCGTGGCTCGTAAACCAAGACCAAAGTCGCTGTTCAGCAGGCGAATGACAAAGAAAGCGGACAGAAGAACTAAGACCCCAACAACCAGAGGGCGAATAAACATCGCATCGCCCAATGCTTCAAACGGAGTGAGAATCGTATCCTCTCCAAGCAACGCCATATTAGGTTTGCCCATAATACGAATATTAATTGAAAATGCAGCTATCATGGTAAGAATGGAAGCTAACAGGTGTAAAATACCACACCGAACAGCCAGAAAAGCGGTTACCCACCCCGTCATACTACCAGCTATCATCGCCATTATTGTCGCAAGCCAAGGATTAATACCTGCGACAATCGCCGTTGCAGCAACCGCAGCTCCCATTGGAAAGCTGCCATCCACACTCAAATCGGGGAAATCGAGAACACGGAACGTAAGATACACACCCAGAGCGACTAGGCCATAAATCAAGCCAATTTCGAGTGCGCCAAAAAAAGCAAATGCAGACATAACTGCTCCTTTCTGCATGCTCAGGCTGGCTAATACCAACCTGAACGTAAGACTTCTAACGTATACTCCCCCTTCTTCTCTAGCAGAATGCTCTACACGAGAAATCCGGCGAGTATCAATTTTGGGGCAAGCCTCTACCAACCAACGTGACAGGCTTAACCCCAAAAAGCGTTACTTATTGCATGCTTGTCGCACGTTCAACCACAGAACTTGGCAGCTTGATACCGAGCTTAGATGCTGCGCTTTCATTAATTACAAGGTCAGAGCCCGTCGCGACTTTTACATCCAGCTTGCCTGGTTCTTGACCATCAAGAATCGCCGCCACGTAATCCGCGGTTTGTACACCAACCTGGTAGTAGTCAAAACCTAAGCCTGCAATAGCACCCTTTTCGACATACGACGTCGCGCCACCAAATACAGGTTTCTTCGCTTGATTCGCTGCCACAATCATCCCTTCAATCGCACTTGCAACTGTATTGTCTGTTGGGGCGTAAAGAATGTCTGATTTCGCTGCAATCGCTTGAGTCGCAGACTGAACATCAGCACTTTTTAGTGCGGTCGCTTCAACCACTTGTATGCCTTTTGCTTTTGCGCTTTCTTTTAGTAATTCAACTAAAGTCACGGCATTAGCTTCACCGGGATTAAATACAACCCCGATGCTTTTCACCTGAGGAAGAATTTCTTGGATGAGATCGACATGCTGAGCAACGGGGGAAAGATCAGACAGGCCAGTTACGTTTTTACCTGGTTGTTCCATCGACTTAACCAATTTCGCACCAACCGGATCTGTTACCGCAGTAAAGACAACAGGAATAGAGCGAGTAGCCGACACCAAAGCTTGTGCCGAAGGTGTCGCGATGCCAACTAACACATCAGGATTTTCGCCGACGTACTGACGGGCAATTTGCACCGCAATCGCTGGATTACCCTGTGCGGTCTTATAATCAAATTCTAGATTTTTGCCTTCTTCGTAGCCTTTCGCTTTCAAACCATCAAGTAACCCTTGGCGCGTCGCGTCTAACGCCGGGTGTTCGACAATCTGTGAAACTGCGACAGTTGCAGTGGCGGCTAGTACATTGGTAGAAGAGAAAATAGCAGTAGCTGATAGAACGGCAGTGGCTAATAAACGTTTCGTTTTCATCATAACTCCTTGATGTGACTTCGTCCTTGTTTCACGAGCTTTCAATATGTGTATCGACTCGTGAATTCAAATGTTTGAAGGCGGTATTGTTGTGTTCATATAACTGTGCACTTCTTGCGCATCTTGTTTTTATTATTACTACTAAGTCTTAGTAAAGAAAAGAAAGATTTAACACTAAAGCAACATTTGTGATCGGGGGGACTTCTTCATCCGGAAAGAATCTTTGGTAAACAAAGCTTCGCTCGCTTCATCAACGACCGTCAAAGTAGGTAATAGAGGCAGGATCAAAAATGGAGCGGCCAGTGCACACTCCATTTCAAACAATTTAAATTAGAACCAACGCTCTAATGACGATTTATCGAGCTGGCGAAACGCTCGGTTCAGTATTATCGCAAGCTCTTTGTAACGAGGGCGAGCTTTGACAGGCTCTAATGCAAAACCTGTTTCCACAATTTTTTGATGCAACTCCCGATACCAAGAGGCCAAAGAAGGCGGCAATTTCGTGTTGGATCGAGCACCAAGCCACCAAATGCCTTGAAGTGGCAAGCTAATCGCAAACAAGGCAACAACAATGGATTGAGGTAACGCGTGGTAATTGTTGAATGCCATTTGAGTGAGTACGCTGATCGCAGCAACGGCCGGCATGACTTTAATGCCAAAGCGAGTCGCCTTAATGATACGCTGTTCCGGAAATATGGCGCTTAGCTCTTTACGAACTGGCCAGATCTCCATGTAATTCTGGCCATCTTTCAGGCTATGGATCAATCCGACTTTATTACTCATACCGCTCTCTCACTAAAAAATAGTTGAACATTTCAACTGAAGGTACAAAAAATTGATGAAAGTTAATATTCTTTCAAATTTTTTTTGTTATCATTGCTTATTATCGCTATCCTTTGCAGACCCTCAATCTCATTGTTGCTGTTATTTACAATTTAAGCAACTCCGAGATATCTATCTGCACGGATCGCATCATAGTGATGGAAGGGTTCATCACTATTTCTTTATATGGAATTAGAACAATTTTTGACCAGGATTAGTACGCAGCCTTCTGGGTATCGGCTATTCTTGTGATTAATTTTTCATTCTTTAACTGATTTTTTTATCAGACGAATAACAGGTAGTCATACATGTCTAAGCTAGTTTTAGTTTTAAACTGCGGTAGTTCTTCTCTTAAATTTGCCGTTGTTGATGCCGAGAACGGCGACGAGCACTTGTCAGGTCTTGCTGAGTGTCTTCACCTTCCTGAAGCTCGCATCAAGTGGAAACTTGATGGCAAGCACGAAGCTCAACTAGGCAATGGTGCAGCTCACGAAGAAGCACTAGCGTTTATGGTAGAAACTATTCTTGCTTCTAAGCCAGAGCTTAAAGCTAACCTAGGCGCAATCGGTCACCGTATCGTTCACGGCGGCGAGCAGTTCACTCAATCTGCACTAATTACTGATGAAGTTCTAAAAGGTATTCAAGACGCTGCAACATTTGCACCTCTTCATAACCCTGCTCACATCATCGGTATCGAAGCGGCTAAGAAAAACTTCCCAGAGCTGAAAAACGTTGCTGTATTTGACACTGCGTTCCACCAAACTATGCCTGAAGAGTCTTACCTATACGCTCTTCCATACAACCTATACAAAGAACACGGTATCCGTCGTTACGGCATGCACGGTACTTCTCACTTGTTCATCACTCGTGAAGTTGCAGGCCTACTAAACAAACCAGTTGAAGAAGTAAACATCATCAACTGTCACCTAGGTAACGGCGCATCTGTATGTGCGATCAAGAACGGTCAATCTGTAGACACTTCTATGGGTCTTACTCCACTTGAAGGTCTGGTAATGGGTACTCGCTGTGGCGACATCGACCCTGCTATCGTCTTCCACCTACACGACGCTCTAGGTTACTCTGTTGATCAAATCAACACGATGCTAACTAAAGAGTCTGGTCTTCAAGGTCTAACTGAAGTGACTTCTGACTGTCGTTTCGTTGAAGACAACTACGGTCAAAAAGAAGAAGCAACACGCGCAATGGACGTGTTCTGCCACCGTCTAGCTAAATACGTTGCTGGCTACACTGCTTCAATGGAAGGCCGTCTAGACGCAATCACTTTCACTGGCGGTATCGGCGAGAACTCTGGCCCTATCCGTGAAATGGTTCTAAACCGTCTTGGCATCTTCGGTATCGAAGTAGATAGCGAAGCTAACCTTAAAGCTCGCTTCGGCGGCGAAGGCGTTATCACGACTGAAAACAGCCGTATCCCTGCAATGGTTATCTCTACTAACGAAGAGCTAGTCATCGCTGAAGACACTGCTCGCCTGACAGGTCTTTAATTGAATTCCTGGCTAGCCACTCGGCTAGCCAGATTTTCATTCAAACGAATTTCTTAGGGGCTCAACTCCTATTCTTCGAGCTTCATGGAATAAGAGTTGAGCTTTTATCCCCCAAATAGCTAAAGGTACTCTACGAATGTCTCGTACTATTATGCTTATCCCTACTAGCGCAGGCGTTGGCCTAACAAGCGTTAGCATGGGTGTTCTTCGCGCTATGGAGCGTAAAGGCGTTAAAGTTTCTTTCTACAAGCCAATCTGTCAGCCACGTTCAGGTGGTGATCAGCCAGATCTGACTTCAACTATCGTTGGTCGTAACAGCGATATGAAGATCGGTGAACCAATGGCGATGTCTGTTGCTGAAAGCCTAATCGGTAACGACAACATGGACGAGCTGCTAGAAACCGTTGTTGAACGTTACAACCAAATCAACAAAGACGCAGACGTTACGCTAATCGAAGGTCTTGTACCTACTCGTAAGCACCCATTTGCAAACCAAGTAAACGCGGAAATCGCGGCAACACTTGGTGCAGAAATCGTGCTAGTTGCGACTCCAGGTACTGATAACCCTGCGCAACTGAAAGAGCGTATCGAAGTAGCATGTTCTAACTTCGGCGGCACTAAAAACAAAAACATCTCTGGTGTTATCATCAACAAGCTAAACGCTCCTGTTGACGAAGCTGGCCGTACTCGCCCTGACCTATCTGAAATCTTTGACGATGCAGACAGCGCGAAACAAAACGAATTGAAAGTGATGGAAATTTTTAACACTTCTCCAATTCGTGTACTAGGTTGTGTGCCATGGAGCATTGATCTGATTGCGACTCGTGCAATCGACATGGCTAAGCACCTGAAAGCAGATATCATCAACGAAGGTGACATCAACACTCGTCGCATCAAGAGCATCACTTTCTGTGCACGTTCTCTGCCAAACATGATTGAGCACTTCAAACCGGGCTCTCTACTTGTTACTTCTGCAGACCGTCCTGATGTTATCGTTGCTGCTTCTCTTGCTGCAATGAACGGTGTGGATATTGGTGCAGTACTGCTAACTGGCGGTTACGATATCCCTAGCGAAATCGAAGGCCTATGTAAACCAGCATTCGACACTGGTCTACCTATCTTCAAAGCACAAGGTAACACTTGGCAAACGTCTCTAAACCTACAGAGCTTCAGCATCGAAGTACCTGCAGACGATAAAGAGCGTATCGAGTTCATCAACGAACACGTTGCTGGCCACATCGACGGTAACTGGATCGAGTCTATGACTGAAGGCACTCAGAAGTCTCGTCGTCTAAGCCCACCAGCGTTCCGTTACCAGCTAACTGAACTTGCTCGTAAAGCAGGTAAGCGTATCGTTCTTCCAGAAGGTGACGAACCACGCACAGTTAAAGCAGCGGCAATCTGTGCTGAACGCGGCATTGCAGACTGTGTACTTCTAGGTAACCCAGATGAAATCCGTCGCGTAGCGGCTCAACAAGGCGTTGAGCTAGGTACTGGTGTAACCATCATTGATGCAGATGCTGTTCGTGAAAACTACGTTGCTCGCCTAGTTGAGTTGCGCGGTGCTAAAGGCATGACTGAAGTTGTGGCTCGTGAGAAGCTACAAGATTCAGTATTCCTAGGCACAATGATGCTTGAGAACGACGAAGTTGACGGCCTAGTTTCTGGTGCTGTTCACACTACGGCGAACACTATCGTTCCTCCGTTCCAAATCATCAAGACGGCACCAAATGCGTCTATCGTATCTTCAGTATTCTTCATGCTTCTGCCTGATCAAGTACTGGTTTACGGTGACTGTGCAATCAACCCAGATCCAACTGCTGAACAGCTTGCTGAAATCGCTATCCAATCTGCTGACTCTGCAGCAGCATTTGGTATCGAACCACGCGTTGCAATGATCTCTTACTCTACTGGTGAATCTGGTAAGGGTGCAGACGTTGATAAAGTACGTGAAGCAACAAAACTGGCTCAAGAGAAACGTCCTGATCTTATCATTGACGGTCCTCTACAGTACGACGCTGCTATTATGGAAAACGTTGCTGCTTCTAAAGCACCAAACTCTCCAGTTGCAGGTAAAGCGACAGTATTTGTATTCCCAGACCTAAACACGGGTAACACAACTTATAAAGCGGTACAACGTTCAGCTGACCTAGTATCTATCGGTCCAATGCTGCAAGGTATGCGTAAGCCTGTAAACGACTTGTCTCGTGGCGCGCTAGTAGACGACATCGTGTACACCATCGCTCTAACAGCTATCCAAGCAGACCAAGAAGCTAAATAATCGCTTCTGACATCTAGTTGGATATAGATACAAAGCCCTCGATTCATCGAGGGCTTTTTCTATTGCTGGCCAGAACACTTATTTGTTTTTTATACCAATCACTGCACAACCTATAATTACTGGTGCGCAAAGCTTTTCTCCCTATCGCCCCACCACACCTAATCGACAATGCTCGCGCTTGTTCTTACACCGATTGACCCATTCCCCAAAATACATTGGCTCCAAGGCAGCACGGCCCCTGTTCAATTTATCGGCATTATTTACGTTTTAGCTAAACTTTTTTGCTAGGAAATACGTAAAAGCTACTGCAATGCACAAACTCATTGACTGCTAAGGAATATATATGAAGGATTTCATCAATACATCACTGATAAAGTTTGGTTTAGCTGCGTTTCTGATTAGTTTTTCTTCATTCAGCTTTTCCGCCTCGAGTATTAAAGGCGTCGATCAAGATATGTCCGGAGGAACGGTGACCGCTGAAATGGCTCATGCTGATGACAATGGGTGGATGGTTGTCCACCGAACAGACGAATCAATGAAGCCTGGTCCTGTTATCGGCTACGCTCCGTTAAAAATGGGAAAGAATGAAAACGTAAATGCAATTTTGATGGAACCAGTAGAATCAGGCGATATGCTGATGTTAATGGTCCACGGAGAGAAAGGTGGCATGAAGACTGGTGTGTTTGAGTATACGCTCGGCGCTAAAGAGGACGGTCCTGTAAAAGTGGACGGAAAGCTAGTGATGGACATCGTACGCGCTAAGTAAGGTGACGATGAATGAAAAAGTAAACTTCCTACTCCCGGTATTTAGATGACACAAAAGTACTTAACGGCATTGCTAACCGTTAAGTACTTTTTCATTTGCGATGGAAGCAGCAAACTAGCCAATCCTTTCTCTTCCATGAGGAGTATTTAGGTCTAAATCAGGCCCTTTTGGTACAACTTGCGTCGGATTAATCCCTGTGTGGCTGAAGTAGTAGTGGCGTTTAATGTGATAGAAATCCGTCGTGTCTTCGACGCCTTCAACTTGATACAACTCTTTTAAGTAGCCTTGTATATTTTCGTAGTCTGCGATGCGCTGCTTGTTACACTTGAAATGCCCCACATACACCGCATCAAAACGAATAAGAGTCGTAAACAAACGCCAATCCGCCTCAGTAATTGTGTTCCCTGCTAAGTAACGATGCGTCGCTAGGTGAGCATCGATTTTATCTAACGCATTAAACAAAGAATCAAACGCTTCTTCATACGCCTCTTGCGTAGTCGCGAAGCCACAACGATACACTCCGTTGTTGACATTCGGATAAACAAAATCGTTCCACTCATCAATAACGTGTTTTAGATGTTCTGGATAGTAGTCGTCGTGATTCCCTGTTAACGCATTGAACTCCGAGTTAAACATACGAATGATCTCTGACGACTCGTTCGACACAATAGTATTGGTCTTTTTATCCCAAAGTACAGGCACGGTTACGCGGCCCGTGTAATCGGGTTTGGCCTGCGTGTAAATTTGATACATGCGCGTGTGACCAAACAATGGCTCAGGAAGCCCCATTTGCCAACCTTGGCTGAGCATATCAGGGCAAACGACCGTGACATCAATATGTGGTTCTAAACCTTTCAGCTTGCGGAAAATGAGGGTTCGATGTGCCCAAGGACAAGCAAGAGAGACATACAAATGGTATCGACCGGACTCTGGCGTAAACTCCGCATCAGGGTCGTTTTTAACCCAGTTACGGAATCCGGCATCTTCGCGCACAAATTTGCCACCATTTGATTTTGTGTCATACCAGACATCTTGCCAAACACCTTCAACCAACTTACCCATGATTGCTCTCCTCTCGTTCTGTTTGTGTCTATATTAGCGTTTCCTATCAAACAGAGAATCATCGAACTTAGGACATCATGTTCAAGAAATTCGAATGTATAAATCAGACACATAAAAAAAGCGCGACCCGATGAAGGTGTCGCGCTTAAGCCCGTCACAGGCTGAATTTATACACTAACGTGTAAACAAGATACCGCGTGAATGTCATTACCTAAAATGGTTGGCTTCGTCTTCGCACACTCTTCGGTTGCTTGTGGGCAACGAGTGCGGAATACACAACCCGACGGTGGGTTGATAGGTGAAGGAAGATCACCCTCTAGCATTTGGATTTTCTTATTGCGCTCAATATCCGGGTCCGGGATCGGAACCGCAGACATCAGCGCACGCGTATATGGGTGCTTAGGATCAGCAAACAGAGCCTCGGCCTCGCCAAGTTCCACGGCATTACCTAAATACATAACTAAAACGCGATCTGAAATGTGTTTAACGACAGACAAGTCATGCGCAATGAATACCAGAGAAAGCCCTAACTCTTTTTGAATCTCTTTAAGCAGGTTAACAACCTGAGCTTGAATAGATACATCAAGCGCCGATACTGGCTCGTCACAAATGATCATCTTAGGCTTAAGGATAAGCGCACGCGCTATCCCGATACGCTGACACTGACCACCCGAAAACTCGTGTGGGTAACGGTTAATCACGTTAGGTAATAGGCCAACTTTCGCCATCATCTCTTTAACGCGATCTTTCACTTCCTGCTTAGACAGTTCTGGATAGAATGTCTCAAGAGGTTCAGCAATGATATCACCAACAGTCATACGCGGATTCAGCGATGCCAATGGGTCTTGGAAAATCATCTGAATTTCTTTACGCGTCTCACGGCGCTGAACGCTTTTCATTTTAGTAAGGTCTTGACCCAACCACACTACTTGGCCGTCAGTAGCTTCAACCAGACCAATGATGGCACGAGCAAACGTCGATTTACCACAACCTGATTCACCTACTACACCAAGCGTTTCCCCTTCGTATAGTCGAACGTTCACGCCATCTACCGCTTTCAGGCTCGAAGGCTTTGACCACGGCCATGCCGACTTTGAGGCAATGCTGAAGTGAACTTTCAGCTCAGAAATGTCCAGAATTAGTTTTTTGTCTACTGCGTTCATTTGTTCCAAGCCTCCCATTCAGAAAAACATGCACGCTGACGACCATCACCAAATGGTGTCAGAATTGGCGCCTCGCGCTTACAACGATCCATCACACGGTGACAGCGCTCTTGATAAGGGCAGCCCGGCGGTAGACGAAGCAAGTTTGGTGGATTACCAGGAATGGTCGGCAGAATTTCACCTTCAGTATCGAGGCGAGGAATCGCCTTCAGCAGCCCCTCCGCATAAGGATGGCTTGGATTGTAGAAAATTTCGTTTACGTTACCGTACTCCATAGTACGGCCTGCATACATCACCAGCACCTTGTCACACGAACCTGCAACCACACCAAGGTCGTGCGTGATCATGATGATCGCTGTGTTGAACTCAGATTTCAGCTCATTCAACAAGTCCATGATCTGTGCTTGTACCGTCACATCAAGTGCTGTTGTTGGCTCATCGGCAATAAGCAGTTTAGGACGACATAACAACGCCATCGCGATCATTACACGCTGACGCATACCGCCTGAAAACTCATGCGGGTACATCGTGATACGCTTACGCGCTTCAGGGATTTTTACCGCTTCCAGCATGCGTACTGATTCTTCAAATGCTTCCGCTTTGCCCATGCCTTTGTGCAGCATAAGCACTTCCATCAACTGATCACTCACTTTCATGTAAGGGTTCAGTGATGTCATTGGGTCTTGGAAGATCATTGCGATCTGTTCCGCACGCACTTTGTTCAGTTCTTTTTCTGGTAAGTTTAGGATTTCTTTGCCTTCAAACTTTGCGCTACCAGAAATAATACCGTTCTTAGCCAAAAGGCCCATGATTGCGAATACGGTTTGAGATTTACCTGATCCCGACTCTCCAACGATACCTAAGGTTTCGCCTTGGTTGAGAGAAAAGTTCAAATCGTTTACTGCGGTTACGATACCATCTTGCGTGGTGAATTCGACGCGCAGATCTTTGACATCTAATAAGCTCATCATTGCTTCCTTAATCTTATCTTTTAATTATCTGTCTTTTGGATCCAGCGCATCGCGCAGGCCGTCACCAACGTAGTTGAAGCAGAATAGCGTCACAACCATGAACACTGCTGGGAATGCCAGCTGCCAGATTGCTACTTCCATTGTCTGTGCACCTTCTTGTAGAAGAGCGCCCCAACTTGTCATTGGTTCCTGAACACCAAGACCAAGGAATGATAGGAATGATTCCGTTAGAATCATACTTGGGATAAGCAGCGTAGAGTATACCGCTACAATACCCAGTACGTTCGGTACGATATGACGAGTAATGATTTTCCAGTTGCTTACACCACACACATGTGCCGCTTCGATAAACTCCTTGCTACGTAGACTAAGAGTCTGACCACGTACGATACGCGCCATATCTAGCCATGCGATAGCACCAATCGCAACGAAGATCAGCATGATGTTACGACCGAAGAATGTTACCAGTACAATCACCAGGAACATAAACGGTACCGCGTATAAAATTTCTAGAATACGCATCATTACGCGGTCAACTTTACCGCCGATGAAACCAGATGCTGCGCCGTAGAGCGTACCAATCAGTACCGCTACAAATGCACCCATAACACCCACCATCAACGAAATACGACCTCCAATTAGCGTACGCACGTATAAATCACGGCCTAAGCTGTCAGTACCAAACCAATGGTCAGCATTCGGTGCAACGTGCATCGCGTACCAGTCAGTATCATCAAATGTGTACGGTGCGATCATTGGCAGGATAATAACCGCCAACGTCATTAGAACAAGAAGGAATAAGCTCACCATCGCCGCTTTATTGCGCATGAAACGGATACGAGCATCTTGCCAAAGACTACGACCTTCAATCTCCAAGTTTTCGGAGAATTTCTCAATCGCTTCTAGGTTTTCTTTTTTCGTTAACATAACCAAACGTCCCTGTTAGTAGCGAATTTTCGGGTCAATCATTGCAAGTAAAATATCTACAATCGCGTTGAATAGAATGAATAGGAAACCAATCAGAATGGTTACCCCCATTACTAGCGAGTAGTCACGGTTAAATGCAGCGTTAACGAATAGTTTACCAATACCAGGCAGACCAAAAATGGTTTCGATAACAACGGAGCCGGTGATGATACCTACGAAAGCTGGCCCCATGTAAGAAACAACAGGGAGAAGTGCCGGCTTCAGAGCGTGTTTGATAATGATGTAACGGTAACTTAGACCTTTAGCACGTGCCGTACGAATAAAGTTACTGTTTAGGGTTTCGATCATCGAACCACGCGTGATACGAGCAAAGGTAGCAACATACAGTAGCGACATACCAATAACAGGAAGCACTAAATACTGCCAGCTACCATCTTGCCAACCGCCCGCAGGGAAGATATTCCAGTGAAGCGAGAATATGTAGATAAGCGCAGGCGCTAATACAAAGGATGGCATTACGACACCAAGCATCGCAGTCGACATAATGGTGTAATCAATCCAAGTATTTTGCTTGAGCGCAGCAATGGTACCGACGGTAACCCCCATTATCAAAGTAAAGATAAAGGCGATGAAGCCCACTTTAGCCGAAACAGGTAAGGCAACCGCGATCAGCTCGTTTACTGAGTAATCAAGGTATTTAAATGACGGTCCGAAATCACCTTGGATAACATTGGTCAAATACGTGGTGTATTGTTCAAATACAGGTTTATCCAAGCCATATTTAGCTTCGATATTTGCCATTACTTCGGGTGGCAATGGACGCTCTGTCGAGAAAGGGTTTCCCGGTGCAAAGCGCATAAGAAAGAAAGATACGGTGATCAAAACCAACATTGTTGGGATCGCCTCAAATATCCTTTTTGCGATGAATTTAAGCATAAACTCACTCTTTCAGTCTGTGACAGTTAAATTAAAGAAGTCGTCCAATTCTTTTGGACTAAAGATAGGCGCTACATGCAATTTCTCACATGTAGGGCCTCATTTTTATAGTTCTATCGAGTTACGAATTACTCTGTGATGTAGAGATCTTTAGAGTAAATCTTGTCTTCCGCGTTATTTACTGGGAAGCCACCAACTTTCGGTGATAGTAGACGTGATTTCACGTACTGGTAGATAGGTGCGATTGGCATATCTTTTGCCATCAACTTCTCTGCTTCTAGGTAAAGTGCTTGGCGCTCTTCGTCAGAAGTTGAAGCAAATGCTTTGTTCATGATCGTATCGTACTCTTTGCTGTCGTAGTGAATACCACCAGTAGTGTTATTACTCATCATCAGCGTTAGGAAAGATGAAGCTTCGTTGTAGTCGCCACACCAACCTGCACGAGCAACCTCAAAGTTGCCAGAATCTTTGGTAGATAGGTAAGTTTTCCACTCTTGGTTTTCTAGCGTAACGTCTAGACCAAGCGTCTTCTTCCACATTGAACCCAGTGCAACCGCAAGTTTCTTGTGGTTCTCTGATGTATTGTATAGAAGGTTAAATTCAAGAGGGTTGTCTGCGCCGTAACCCGCTTCTTCCAATAGACGCGCAGCTTCTGCGTTACGCTCTTCTTGCGTCATTTTGCCGTATGCAGGGATTTCTGGGTTGAAACCTGCCGTAATTTCAGGTGTTAGGAAGTAAGCTGGCTTTTGACCTTGACCTAAAATCGCATCAGTCACAATGTTACGGTCAATCGCATAAGAAATCGCTTTACGCACGCGAACATCATCAAACGGCTTTTTCTTCGTATTGAAGATGTAGTAGTAAGTACATAAGTTACCGGTTACAGACACTTCTTGTGGGTGCTCTTTCTTCAGACGCTTGAAGTGCTCTGTAGGCAGCTCGTTCGTGAAGTCGATTTCACCCGCTAGGAAGCGGTTCATTTCCGCTACTTGGTTCTCGATTGGTAGGAAAGTAACTTGGTCAAGCGTCGTGTTTTCGTTGTCCCAGTACTGTTCGTTACGTTTTAGAACCAAACGCTCGTTTACAACCCAGTTGTCAACAACATAAGCACCGTTACCTACAAAGTTCTCTGGCTTCGTCCATTGATCGCCGAACTTTTCAACAGTTGCTTGATGAACAGGTTTCACTGTCGTGTGGCCCATCATCATTACAAAATATGGTACTGCAGTATCTAACTCAACCACTAACGTGTGATCGTCAACCGCTTTAACACCTAACTCGCTCTTATCTTTTTTACCCGCAACAATGTCTTTTGCGTTCTTCATCTTGGTGTATTCCATGTACCAAGCATATGGAGAGGCGGTTGCTGGATCGACTGCACGTTGGAAGCTGTAAACGAAATCACCTGCAGTGACAGGATCACCGTTTGACCATTTTGCGTCTTCACGTAAGTGGAAAGTGTATGTTTTGTTGTCTTCAGTTTCCCAAGATTCTGCAACACCAGGGATAGTGTTACCGTCCGCATCTTGGTTTACAAGGCCTTCAAGAAGATCGCGAATCACGTGGGATTCTGGAACACCTTGAGATTTATGAGGGTCTATTGTCGCAACTTCTGTACCGTTACCACGCACCAATTCTTGAACAGCAGCAAGTTTTGGCTCTTTAGAATCAGATTTAGCTTCAGGGGCTGGAGCCGGAGCAGGCTCAGCAGCTTGTTTCTCCGCAGGCTTTTCACCACAACCGGCTAGAGCGAGAGAAAGACCAGCACCAATAAATAAAGCGCGCGTGATTTTATTCTTATACATGCGTAAAACTCCAAATTTTTTCGTTAGCATCCATGACTTCTTTGTAAGGGCCTGGAACGGTCAGAGTTTTAGATTTTTTTAGTGCACTTTCTGAGCACAAAAGTCTAAAACCTTACAAAGACTGCGGCACACATTAGCAATCATTGAAGTAATTTGCCATAAAAATGTAGCAAAAAAACCAATAATGCTGACTAAACCACACATATCTAGCAGTAAACTCTAACCCCAAAGCATTCACCAGCCAAATAAAGACCAGAAGCGACATTTAACAGGCGAAACTTTCGATTAATCTGAGTTTAAACCATTTACTAGCATCTTATGCTAGATATTTACACATCATTTAACATTTATGACAAATCAAGTCTAACAAATAATTGTTTATATATTGGGCAAAAAACTTTTATTGTGAAGAATATCACCAGACAAAAGATAGGAAATATTGAAACAAAGTGAGCAATACAATGAAGATAAATACAAAAAAAGCTAAGTACCATTAGCACTTAGCTTTTTTCACTAGAATGCGGGTTAGTTCTATTTTTCCCAACGCTGTGCAGCTTGATGATCGGTGTCGCGCGACTCAATCCAACGATCTTCATTCGTCGTACGCTCTTTTTTCCAAAATGGTGCTTGGGTTTTCAGATAATCCATGATGAACTCGCACGCATCAAATGCCGCGCCGCGGTGCGCACTGGAAACGCCCACAAATACAATTTGATCACCGCTATCCATGTCTCCGACACGATGAATCACGCGTACACCTAATAGTGGCCAGCGAGACTCAGCTTGATCGCAAATGTCGCTCAAGCTCTTCTCTGTCATCCCCGGATAGTGCTCTAGATGTAAACCAATGACATTATCCCCAAGGTTCATATCTCGAACTTTACCAACGAATGTAACGACAGCGCCGGCAGCCGTCCCTTCAGATAGACGTTGATATTCTTGCTCAACCGAAAAGTCTTCAATTTGTACAGAAACACGAGAATCCATCTTAACCCCCAGTTACCGGCGGGAAAAACGCAACTTCGTCACCTGCTTTTACTTGTGTATCCAGAGGGACGATGGATTGGTTCACTGCAGCAAGTAGCTTTCCTGGCTCGAGCGCTAAATCCCACTTGCCATCTTTCTTAGTGCCTTCTTCCACTAGATGTGCACGAATTGATTCAACCGTTTCAAACGGCCCGTCTAACTCGACACTGTCGATGCCAATCAGCTCGCGAGTTTGAGCAAAGAAAAGTACTTTAATCATGATTCCACCTTAAAGTGACCAGATTTACCACCCGTTTTCTCTAGTAGACGAACTTGACCAATGACCATGTCTTTTTGTACTGCTTTACACATATCGTAAATCGTTAGAGCAGCAACGGAAGCTGCCGTGAGCGCTTCCATTTCCACACCAGTTTTACCCGCAAGTTTACATACTGATTCGATGCGAACTTTGTTTTCTGCTTCGATAGCTTCCAGTTGAACTTCAACTTTAGAGAGTAGTAGCGGATGACAAAGTGGAATCAAATCCCAGGTTTTCTTCGCAGCTTGAATACCAGCAATACGAGCCGTCGCAAATACATCACCTTTGTGGTGCTGGCCAGAGACAATCAGTTGAAGTGTTTCTGGGGCCATGTGAACAAATGCTTCAGCACGAGCTTCACGAACCGTCTCCGTTTTTGCTGACACGTCAACCATGTTTGCTTCGCCAGAAGCATTGATATGTGTAAATTGGGTCATTGTTTTTCCTTCGCTTTTAGGAAAGGTTATACAGATAGGTGTGGCATGAAGTTACAAGGGCGATGACTTGCATCCAACTGCTGTTTAATAATTTTTGTCCAGCCTGTGCGGCACGCACCAGTTGAACCTGGCATTGCGAAGATCACGGTGTGGTTAGCAAAACCTGCAATCGCACGAGACTGAATCGTAGACGTACCGATCTCTTCGTACGACACCATACGGAACAACTCACCAAAACCTTCAACTTCTTTATCAAATAGAGGCTTAAGTGCTTCTGGCGTGCTATCACGTGAGGTGAAACCTGTACCGCCAGTAATCATGATCGCTTGTACGCTTTCATCAGCAATCCATTGAGAAACAATCGCGCGGATCTTGTACATATCATCAATAACAATTTGCTTGTCTACTACGTTGTGACCCGCTTCTTGAGCATGTTCAGCAAGGTAACGACCAGAGGTATCGTTTTCTTCAGTACGAGTGTCAGATACCGTTAGAACGGCAATATTTGCAGGTTGGAATTTGCTTTCAGCGTGACCCATTTGTTCACCTATTCTCTTAATTAGCTTTGATACGCTTGGTATCGATTCGGAAAAAGTTAGAGCCAGCTTATCAGTGAACTCGCTCTAAAAATTGAATGAAGTTAGCCGCCGATAGACGCGAGGTGTGGCGTCATACCAGTATTGCCATCATGCAAGAAATGGCTTACCGACTTGGTTTGTAACTGCGCCTGGATACGTTCAATAAGCTCACTCTCTTGCTCATCACGTTCCAAAAGATCACGCAATTCTACACCGTGGTCTCCAAACAGACATAGGTGCAGCTTCCCCATCGCAGAAACGCGCAGTCGGTTGCAGCTTTCACAAAAGTCTTTTTCATAAGGCATGATAAGACCTATTTCACCCTTGTAATCAGGATGAACAAATACTTGCGCAGGACCATCATTATGCGAGCGCACTTTCAGCAACCAACCATTTGCAATTAGCTGGTTACGAATTGCCACTCCGGATACATGGTGCTTATTAAATAGCTCATCCATCTCACCCGTTTGCATCAACTCAATGAAACGCAGTTGGATTGGACGATCTTTTATCCAGTTAAGAAACGCTGGCAGCTCGTGATGGTTCAGATCTTTCATCAACACCACATTAACTTTTACTTGCTCATAACCGACCTCGAACGCACGTTCGATACCATTCATGACTTCAGTAAACTTATTTTCACCTGTGATTTGATGAAACATACGCGGGTCAAGGCTATCCACACTGACATTAATGTGGGTTAAACCCGATTCACGCCAATCTGCGACTTGTTTTGCCATGCGATAGCCATTGGTTGTCGTTGCAACTTTTTGAATGCCAGGCGTCGCCGCTACTGAATGGATAATGTCGGTAAAATCTTTGCGTAAGCTAGGCTCACCACCAGTGATGCGCACTTTTGACGTGCCACAATCAGCGAATGCTTTTACGACCCGTTTGATTTCAGGGAGAGATAAAAAAGACGAGTTTTTATTGCCCGAAGGCTTATAGCCATCAGGAAGGCAATAGGTACATTTGAAATTACATACGTCGGTCACAGACAGACGCAAGTAATAAAACTTACGATGAAATTTGTCTTCGAATTGTTGCGCCACGGAACACCTTTCCAAACACGGGAGGCATGGCCATTTCCAATCATGCCCTTGTGACAGTATGCCACTGGCTCAAAACGCCTATCCAAGGACTTAGCAATAGTGAGCTCGGAGTTATGGCAACCAGAGATATGAAATCTCTGATAGCTTTGCGGTGTAAAATACTTAATATTTGTAATGGAATCCAGACTTGAGTGATAAAAAACTCTCTAGAGACACAATTTACCGCTAAGTGAGTACCTTTAAGACACTCCTTAAGATAAATTGTAGCCGTTTTTTATTAGATTATTAGAAGAACATAATGAATATCTACACAGATAAAAAAGTGGTCGCTGTTGGCGGTGGTCATGGCTTAGGTCGAATGCTGGCCGCATTACGAGATTTTGGCAGCAATGCAACTGGGATTGTTGCCACGACTGACAATGGTGGTTCAACAGGAAGAATTCGTCACTGCCAAGGAGGAATCGCTTGGGGAGACACACGTAACTGTATTAATCAGCTCATTACAGAGCCTTCAATCAGTTCGATGATGTTTGAATATCGCTTCAAAGGCACTGGCGAACTTGATGGTCATAATCTTGGTAATTTGATGCTTACTGCACTCGATAACTTATCGGTCAGGCCTTTAGATGCCATTAATCTGATTCGCAATATGTTAAAAGTCGACGTTAACATCCTTCCTATGTCCGAACACCCTTCGGATCTTTCCGCGTTATCCGTAGATGGGAAGTGGGTTACGGGAGAAACAAATGTCGACGAAATGAAAGCAGACTTGCGACGTTTGGATCTTTCACCAGAAGTACCTGCTACCAAAGAAGCCATCACAGCTTTGGCGGAAGCGGACGCGATTATTCTTGGCCCTGGCAGTTTTTTAACTAGTATCATGCCTCCTTTATTGCTGCCTGAACTCGGCAAAGCGATTGCAGCAAACACAAAAGCAAAAGTCATTTTTGTTGCTAACCTGAGTCCAGAATACGGCCCAGCGGGACGAATGACGATGGCTCAAAAATTAGAATGGTGTGAACGTGCCTGTCAAGGAAGAAAAATAGACGTGGTTCTAGCAGAGAAAACCGAGCAAGACATCTTAAGTCAATGGAATGTAGTGACGGAGTCACTCGCCTCCTCTAACCGAGACTGGCGTCACGATAGAAACAAGCTCAAACTAGCGATTGAAAATCAGCTACAACTTTCTATTTAAGAGCACGTTACCTGGCTAGCGCCCTCTTTTAAGGTGTTTATTGATAATGAAAACCCTTCTGTCATCGAAGGGTTTTAGTTCAGGCATCCAGTAAAAACAGATGTTTACTAAGAAAAAATGGTTAATAGAAAAAATAGCTACTGTCGCCAAGAGCGATAAGCATCTCGAGTTTCGTGCAAAAGATCGAACATAGCCTCTAACTCCTCAGACTCCGCAGTCAACTCACCGGCTTTCGCTTTTTTGTCTATGGACATCGCCAGTTCACAAAGGCGATCTGCCCCAAAGCTCGCAGCACTACTTTTCAACGCGTGGCTGATTTCTTTTGAGTAAGCTAATCGCTCTGCCCCCTGCAGTTTGGATAAGTTCTCGATATAGGTATCCATTTCTCCTAGGAAGATATCGAACAGTACAGGTACGTTGTCACTGCCAATTTCCATCGACAGTTCATCTATTTTTTGCTGATTTAATACATTTACACTCATACTTTTTGCCGCTCTTCCTTGCCGTTCCATGCCTGTAACTTGCGGTAAATCGTCGACGGACTGACATCAAGGTATCCCGCCGCTCGAGGAATATTGCCATCACATGCTTCAATCGCTTGCTCGATTGCCATTTTTTCCGTCATCCATAATGGCATAATCTCAGATGCGGTCATCGCTTTCGGCTCAATTAATTTAGCCACAGACGACGGACGGTCAAGCGGTTGATTCAACGGTGGCGGTAACATGTCCAACGTAATCTCTTTACCGTTGTTTAGAACAACGATATTGCGTAGCACGTTTTGTAACTGACGAACGTTACCCGGCCACTCATAGCTGTTGAATCGCTCGATGACATCAGGCGCAAAACGTATGAAGCTTTTTCCTTCTTCGTGTGACATGTAACCTAGCAGTGAGTATGCAATTTCAATAACATCTTCGCCTCGTTCGCGTAAAGGCGGTAAATGCAAAGGAATGACATACAAACGATAGTACAAATCTTCACGGAATCGACCTTCTTGTACCTCTTTCCAGGGATCACGGTTAGTGGCACAAACAAAGCGCACATCCACGCTCTTCATTTTTGAGGAACCCACTTTTTGGAATGTGCCCGTTTGAATAAATCGTAGCAACTTGGTTTGTAAATCCAAGTCCATCTCACAAAGCTCATCTAGAAAAAGTGTGCCGCCATCCGCTAACTCAGCTGCCCCTTGACGATCATTCGCAGCGCCAGTAAAGGCCCCTTTTACGTGACCAAACAGTTCACTCTCAATCAAATCTTTTGGAATTGCAGCACAGTTAATTGCAATAAAAGGTTTGTCACCACGTTTACTTGCTGCGTGAATAGCCTCGGCACATACCTCTTTACCAGTTCCACTTTCACCTGTGATAAAAATACTCGCTTTACTGCTCGCCGCTGAATCTATCGTACGGTAAACCTGCTGCATGGTTTGGCTACTGCCGATAAACCCCTGATAGCTCTGATTGCCTGGATTATCGGCTTCATTTTTTAGCTTGGTCGCTTTACGAATGGCATTGTTAACCGTGACACGTAAACGGTCTGCTTCACACGGTTTAATTAGAAAGTCTTGTGAGCCATGACGCATGGCCTCGACAGCGGTATCGATAGAACCGTGAGCGGTCATAAAAATTATAGGTACGTCGGGATGACTCTTTTTAACGGCATGTAAAACGTCCATCCCCGTCATATCTGGCAGACGGAGATCGAGTAAAATAAGATCTGGAATTCGATGATTTAGGCTCTCAATGGCATCCCTACCTGTGCCGACAATATTGATATCTATGCCAAGCGGTGTCAGGTATGAGCGGTACAGAGCCGCAACAGATGCGGTGTCCTCGACCATTAAAAGGTAACGAGACTTTGGGCCTTCGGGTTTTTGTTGCATAACCTAGCTATTATTTTGTTGTGTTTTAAACAATAATCGCATTACGCTTTGCATTTTGCAAATAACATTAGCTAAATTATGGGCAAAGGAAAAAATTCAAAAATAATATCAATTATTTAAAAAGTGGCACAAACCATGCTGTAACGATAGTGACCCCTCGGGTCACCTAGCCAACTGACGTTGTTAGTGAACGATATGTTCACAAAACAAGCCAATAGACCCGACTGCCTATTGGCTTCTTTTTTTACAAGCGACCTAAAATGCTTGGATAGTTAAATCGGTAAGTTTGTTCAACTATTTGCGATGAACTGCGCTCGTAGTTTTTCAATCTCGTCACGCTTTTGTGCCGCTAACTCAAATTCTAAATCTTGCGCATGCTGATACATCGCTGCCTCCAGTCGACTGATTTCTTTTTCTAGCTGCTGAGGAGACAGTGCCTCGTAAGTTTGCGAAGGCTCCGCCACTTTCGATAATGGTACCTGTTTAGTGTTACGCTGGCGTTTAGACTTAGTGATATCGCCAAGTTCCATGATGTCTTTGATATTTCGTTTGAGCGCTTGTGGCGAAATACCCATTTCTTCGTTGTACGCTTCCTGCTTCTCGCGACGACGGTTAGTTTCATCCATCGCCTTTTTCATTGAGTTGGTGATTCGGTCAGCGTATAAAATCGCCTTACCTTCGATGTTTCGTGCAGCACGACCAATGGTCTGAATGAGTGAGCGTTCAGACCGCAAGAAGCCCTCTTTATCCGCATCCAAAATTGCAACTAACGAGACCTCTGGCATATCCAGGCCCTCTCTCAATAAGTTGATTCCCACCAGCACGTCAAATTCTCCAAGGCGAAGGTCACGGATAATTTCCACACGCTCAACAGTATCAATGTCTGAGTGTAAATAACGTACCTTAACATCATGTTCGTGAAGGTATTCGGTGAGATCTTCAGCCATTCGTTTGGTCAGTGTTGTAACCAGAACTCGCTCATCTTTAGCAGCGCGAATACGAATCTCAGACAATAGGTCGTCGACTTGGGTCGCTACTGGGCGAACTTCCAACTCAGGGTCAAGCAAGCCTGTAGGACGAACGACTTGATCCGCTACATCACCCGCCGATTTTTCTAGTTCGTAATTTCCAGGAGTAGCAGAGACGAAAATCGTTTGTGGCGCTAGTGCTTCAAACTCCTCAAACTTCAGTGGACGATTATCCAAAGCTGAAGGTAACCGGAAACCAAACTCCACCAGCGTTTCTTTACGCGAACGGTCGCCTTTATACATGGCACCTATCTGCGGTACTGTCACGTGAGATTCATCGATGATCAACAAGCCATCATGAGGTAAGTAGTCAAACAGGGTTGGTGGCGGCTCACCTTCCGAGCGTCCACTGAGATAACGAGAATAGTTTTCGATACCGGAGCAAAAGCCCAACTCATTCATCATTTCGATATCGAATTGAGTGCGCTGGCTAATTCGCTGCTCTTCCAGTAGCTTGTTGTTATCTAGAAGCTGCTTTTTGCGCACTTCTAGTTCGACTTTAATATTTTCAATCGCTTCAAGAATGCGATCTCTTGGCGTCACATAGTGCGTCTTGGGATAGATGGTATAGCGCGGCAAGTCTCGTTGTTTCACCACGCCTGTCAATGGATCGAACACACTGATGCAATCCACCTCATCGTCAAACATCTCAACGCGCACAGCGTCTTGGTCTGATTCAGCAGGGAATATATCAATCACCTCGCCACGGACACGGAACTGTCCTCGCTCAAAAGCAACATCATTGCGTGAGTATTGGAGCTCCGCTAGGCGACGAAGCATATCACGCTGATCAATCACATCTCCACGTCGCAAATGAAGCATCATTTGTAAGTAGGATTCCGGATCACCCAAACCATAGATAGCTGAAACCGAAGCAACGATAATAGCGTCTTTCCGTTCCAATAAAGCTTTAGTGGCAGACAGTCGCATTTGCTCAATGTGGGCGTTAACCGAAGCGTCCTTTTCAATGAAAGTATCTGTTGTGGGAACATATGCTTCAGGTTGGTAGTAATCATAGTAAGAAACAAAATACTCAACCGCATTATTAGGAAAGAATGACTTCATCTCACCATATAACTGAGCAGCAAGCGTTTTGTTTGGCGCAAGTAATATTGCAGGTCGTTGGGCTTGAGCAATCACATTCGCTAGTGTGAAGGTTTTACCTGAGCCTGTGACCCCCAACAATGTTTGATGTGCTAGCCCAGCATCGAGCCCCTCAAGCAACTGATTGATCGCTCCTGGTTGATCGCCCGACGGCTGATAATCGGAGACCAATTCATAGACTTTACTCATACCCTTCCTCAATTTTACTGCGCTTTGGCTGTATATATATACACCTTAGCTAATGAAATCTACGTCTATCGAGAATTTAACCATCATTGTTAATAAATTTTCTTGTTTGTCTAGAATGCTATAGCCATACAAAAGTGACTCTGATATAGTACTTCGCCCTAGTTGAAGAGCTACACACATTCTTCACATTATAATTTCCACAACTTTTCCCCAAAAATTAGCTTAAAACTTTCTTATCCCCAAAAGATTGATTTTTATCCACTTTGAATACCTTTTGATTAAGATCGATAAATCTCTGTTTTATTTGCTTATTTTGCGCATAACTCCGACTAAAAATTCATTAAATAAAAACTTAGTTGCATATCAATTTTCTTTACCCAGATCTCATCAACATACTTATCCACAAATTTAGTGGATAACTAACCTCGAGCCTTTACTGGCAAGCCATACAGAAAAGTAAAGCCCTTAACTCAATATTTTTTGCTAAAAATGTATTTTTTTACTGTTGACAGTAGTTTGAGTGCTCGGTAAGATTCTTCCCGCTTTCAAGCAAAGCAATTCCTCCTTAGCTCAGTTGGTAGAGCGACGGACTGTTAATCCGCAGGTCGCTGGTTCGAGCCCAGCAGGAGGAGCCAGATTATAGAAAAGCCGTGTCGCAAGACACGGCTTTTTTTGTATCTTAATCGCCATGAAATCTAAGCCAATCTAGGCGTCATAAAATCACACCGAAATAAGTTCAAATTACAGAACTCATAACATTGTCATAGATAGTGTTCTCACAGCACCACACATTTAATTCTGTCTCTTTTCTAGCAAAAAACAATCATAACCAATTGAATCTATTATTAATGCAATTTAATCATTGAAAAAATGAAAAGCATTCATTTTACTCATACCAAATAAACCCATACGATTAAAAGGGTTAAGAATGGTTCCGTCCTACTCGTCGCCTCCATTCTAATTATCAATAACTTAGGGATTTACTTATGACTATTCCGACAACTGACATGCTAGATGCATGGGCTGGATTTACTGCTGGTGAATGGCAAAACTCTGTCAACACTCGTGACTTCATCCAAAAAAACTATACACCCTATGAGGGAGACGAGTCTTTCTTAGCCGAGGTTAGCAAATCCACTTCAGCATTATGGAACCAAGTGCTTGAAGGCATAAAACAAGAAAGCCGCACACACGCCCCTATTGATTTTGACACAGACTTGCCCTCAACAATCACTTCCCACGATGCAGGCTACATCAACAAAGATCTGGAAAAGATCGTTGGCTTACAAACTGATCAACCGCTAAAACGTGCAATCATCGCCAATGGCGGGATTCGCATGGTCAAAAACTCTTGCGAAGTTTATGGCCGCGAGCTGGATCCAACGGTTGAAAAAATCTTCACTGAATACCGTAAAACTCACAACAAAGCGTGTTTCGACCTTTACACCAAAGAAATCCTAGCGTGTCGTAAATCCGGCATCATTACGGGTCTTCCTGATGCCTATGGCCGTGGTCGTATCATTGGTGACTATCGCCGTCTCGCCCTATACGGTATCGACTTCTTAAAAGCAGACAAAAAAGAACAATACAATTCAACACAAACGTTCTTAGAACAAGGCAACGATCTTGAGAAAACACTTCGTCTTCGCGAAGAAATAGCCGATCAAGTTCAAGCACTTGAAGACATTCGTCAAATGGGTCTGAAATACGGCATTGATATGTCGCTACCTGCAAAAACAGCACAAGAAGCGATCCAATTTACCTACTTTGGCTACCTAGCGGCGGTTAAATCGCAAAACGGCGCAGCAATGTCACTGGGCCGTACTTCGACTTTCCTAGACGTCTATCTAGAACGCGATATCGCAAACGGTTTGATTGATGAGTCACAAGCGCAAGAAATGATTGACCACTTCATCATGAAGCTACGCATGGTTCGCTTCCTACGCACACCAGAATACGATTCATTGTTCTCTGGCGACCCAATCTGGGCAACCGAAGCCATGGCTGGTATGGGCGTTGATGGCCGTACGCTAGTATCTAAAACGACATTCCGGTACTTACATACACTACATACTATGGGCCCTGCTCCTGAGCCAAACATGACGATTCTTTGGTCAGAGCAATTACCTGAAGCGTTCAAGCAATACGCTGCAAAAGTGTCGATTGATACCTCTTCGGTTCAATACGAAAACGACGATCTAATGCGTCCTGATTTCAACAATGACGACTACGCGATTGCATGTTGTGTGAGCCCGCAAATTGTTGGTCAGCACATGCAATTCTTTGGTGCACGTGCCAACCTTGCAAAAGCGCTGCTTTACACCATCAATGGTGGTATCGATGAAAAATCGAAAGCGCAAGTGGGTCCGGTAGTGGACAAAGTTCAAGATGAAATTCTCGACTTTGACGCTTTGATGCCTCGTTTCGACAACATGTTGGAATGGTTAGCAACGCAATACGTCACAGCGTTGAACATCATCCATTACTCACATGACCGTTACAGCTACGAAGCGTCACTGATGGCATTGATGGATCGCGACGTGCACCGCACGATGGCGTGTGGTATTGCAGGTCTGTCTGTTGTTGCAGACTCTTTAGCAGCAATTAAATACGCAACCGTGAAACCCGTTCGTGATGAAGATGGCATCGCCGTTGATTTTAAAATCGAAGGTGATTATCCAAAATTTGGTAACAACGATGCCCGTGTTGATGACATCGCTTGTGATCTAGTTGAGCGCTTCATGAAGAAAATTCAGAAGATGCACACCTACCGCGAAGCAGTGCCAACTCAATCGATTTTAACAATCACATCTAACGTGGTTTACGGTAAAAAAACGGGTAATACACCTGATGGCCGTCGCGCAGGTATGCCTTTTGGACCGGGTGCAAACCCAATGCACGGTCGTGATGAAAAAGGGGCGGTTGCGTCTCTGGCATCGGTTTCTAAATTACCGTTTGCTTACGCTAAAGATGGTATTTCTTACACTTTCTCAATTGTGCCGAGCGCATTGGGTAAAGATGACTTGAGTCAGAAGAAGAACCTAGCTGCGCTAATGGATGGTTACTTCCATCACGAAGCAAGCAACGAGGGCATTGCGATTGAAGGTGGTCAACACCTTAACGTCAACGTTCTAGACCGAGAGATGTTATTGGATGCGGTTGAACATCCAGAGAAATACCCTCAGTTGACGATTCGAGTGTCTGGTTATGCGGTACGTTTTAACTCTCTAACGACAGAGCAACAGCAAGACGTCATCACTCGTACTTTCACAAGTAAGATATAAACATAGTCCATCAAGCACTCAGAAGATTTAAATAATTAGCTTGTAAATATGCATTGCCTGCCTCTCTTTTCTACCTGGGAGAGGCGGGCTTTTTTTAAAATCACACATTAGATGAAAATTAATAGGTAGTATCCTCTCGCTAACAATACATTCAGCAAACGATTCAATTTCTTATTGATTCATCAAAATAGATCAAATAGACGACTATTTTTCCATCGTGTATGTAAAACCACATCGTTCACTGGTTGTTATTGGTGTCACAAAACACGATAATATCAAGATCGGATTTTAAGAACGTAATAACTATGACCGAATATGTTTTGTTGTTGGTCGGCACTGTGCTGGTGAACAACTTTGTACTGGTGAAGTTTTTGGGCCTATGTCCTTTCATGGGTGTGTCCAAAAAACTGGAAACAGCAATAGGTATGGGCTTAGCGACAACTTTTGTGCTAACGCTCGCGTCAGTGTGTGCGTATTTAGTGGAAAGCTACATCCTTCGTCCACTAGGTATTGAGTACCTTCGAACCATGAGTTTTATTTTGGTGATAGCCGTTGTGGTGCAGTTCACCGAAATGGTTGTGCACAAAACCAGCCCGACGCTTTATCGCTTGCTTGGCATTTTCTTACCGCTGATCACAACAAACTGCGCAGTATTGGGCGTGGCACTTCTTAACATTAATGAAAACCATAACTTTATTGAATCGATCATCTACGGCTTCGGCGCCGCTGTTGGTTTCTCATTGGTGTTGATACTTTTTGCATCCATGCGAGAGCGCATAGCCGCCGCCGACGTTCCTGTACCTTTTAAAGGTGCATCAATAGCAATGATTACAGCAGGTTTAATGTCACTCGCCTTTATGGGCTTTACAGGTTTGGTGAAGTAAGCGATGAGTACGATTTTAATTGCGATTATCGCGTTAGCGGTTCTGGCTGCGATTTTCGGCGCGATACTTGGTTTTGCTTCTATTCGCTTTAAAGTTGAAGCGGACCCTATTGTGGATCAAATCGACGCCATTTTACCGCAAACTCAATGCGGTCAATGTGGCTACCCTGGTTGCCGCCCTTATGCTGAAGCAATTGCAAATGGCGACCACATAAACAAATGTCCCCCTGGTGGTCAGGCAACAATCGAAAAGCTCGCCGACTTAATGGGTGTTGAGCCAGAAGAATCTGCGCACGATCTCGACAGCAAAATTCCAACCGTTGCGTTTATTCATGAAGACATGTGTATTGGCTGCACTAAGTGTATTCAGGCGTGTCCGGTGGATGCAATTGTAGGCGGAACAAAGGCGGTCCATACCGTAATCAAAGACGAATGTACGGGCTGTGACTTGTGTGTTGCCCCATGTCCGACTGATTGTATTGAAATGATTCCTGTGGCAACGACCACAGAAAGCTGGAAGTGGCAACTTCACTCCATTCCGGTACTTAACATTACGGATGCTGCCGACAATGCAGCGAACGTGAAAGATTCAATTAAGTAAGGTTTCACATGTTGTCTTTGATTGAACAAATTCGTACAGGCGCGCTTTGGGATTTCCCAGGTGGTGTGCATCCGGCAGAAAATAAAAAGCAGTCCAACAAAACTGAACTCGCTCATGCGGCTATCCCGTCAGAAATTGTATTGCCGCTAAAACAGCACATTGGTAAAGCGGGTAACCTACTGGTTTCCGAAGGTGACTACGTATTAAAAGGTCAGCCATTAACGCAATCGGAGACCGGCTTTACGGTTCCAGTGCATGCTCCAACATCAGGTACGCTCACCGCGATTGAGCCACGAACTGTCGCGCACCCTTCTGGGTTAAGTGAATTGTGCGCTGTCATCACGCCTGATGGTAACGATGCATGGTGTGAAAGAAACCCCGTCGCAGATTACCAACAAGAAACCTCTGACGCACTGATTGATGTTATTCGTCTCGCTGGTATTTCTGGTATGGGTGGCGCAGGCTTCCCTACTGCAAAAAAAATCCAATCAGGTTTTGCTCGTACCGAGATTCTTATCGTTAATGCAGCAGAGTGCGAGCCATACATCACGTCTGATGACAAGCTCATGCAAGAACATGCCGAAGAGCTTATTCAAGGTATCGAAATTGTCGAACATATCCTGACACCAAAGCTCACGATTATTGGCATTGAAGACAACAAACCAGAAGCAATCAAAGCGCTAGAAGCTGCGGCTATAAACAAAGATATCGTTATTCGCGTTATCCCAACTAAATACCCTTCTGGCGGTGAAAAACAGCTGATCAAAATTTTAACCAATAAAGAAGTGCCAAGTGGCGCGATTCCAGCCGATATTGGTATTTTGGTCCAGAATGTTGGTTCTCTTTACGCTATAAAACGCGCAGTCATCGACGGTGAGCCGATGATAAAACGCATCGTGACTCTCACTGGTAAAACCTTCAAACAACCACGCAACGTTTGGGCATTATTAGGGACACCAGTACAAGCACTGTTGGATGAGTTTGGCTATAAAGCAGATAAGAAGTTACAGCGTTTAATTATGGGTGGGCCAATGATGGGCTTTACCCTTCCTCACTCCCAAGTGCCGATTACCAAGACAGCAAACTGTATCCTTGCTCCGACTCGTCGTGAGATCTCTCCGCACCAGTATGAGATGGAATGTATTCGCTGTAGCCAATGTGCCGAAGCATGCCCTGCTTCGCTGCTGCCTCAACAACTGCAATGGCATGCGAAAGCTGAAGAGTATGACAAACTCGAAGAATTAAACTTAAAGGATTGTATCGAGTGCGGCGCTTGTGCGTTTGTATGTCCAAGTGAAATTCCGCTTGTACAGTACTACCGCCAAGCGAAAGCAGAAATTAGAACTAGAACACAAGAAGCGGAAGCTGCAGAGCGAGCAAAACTGCGTTTTGAAGAGAAAAAAGCGCGTATGGAACGCGAAAAAGCAGAACGTGAAAATCGCTTCAAGAAAGCTGCCGATCAACGCCGAAAAGAGATGAAGTCTTCTGGTAGCGATGATGCGATAGCAGCAGCGATCGCACGAGTGAAAGCTCAAAAGACAGAAACCACTGAAAAAGCAGAGCCAGCAGTAAAACCAGCCGTAGCGGCAGCCATTGCCAAAGCGAAGGCTAAACAAGCGGCAGCAGCTAAAGCAGGCTCTAGTGAACCTGATAACTCAGAAATGGCAAAACTGCGCGAAGAACGCAAACGTCTTGCTCGCGAACGTAAAGCGCAAAAAGAACAAGGCGAAACGCCAGACAATAACGCTGATGATAAAAAATCGGCAGTTGCGGCCGCCATCGCCCGAGCTAAAGCGAAAAAAGCACAACAAGAAGATTCAACTGAATCTGTAGAATCGGAAACGTCTGCGCAGCAAGACGGCGATCCGAAAAAAGCCGCGGTTGCTGCTGCCATTGCACGTGCCAAAGCACGTAAAGCGAAGCAAGCAGACTCAACTGAAGCGGAAGAAGCTGACGCACCTGCTGAGCAAACCGACGATCCGAAAAAAGCCGCAGTTGCCGCTGCAATTGCTCGAGCCAAAGCGCGCAAAGCGAAGCAAGCAGACTCAACCGAAGCGGAAGAAGCTGACGCACCTGCCGAGCAAACCGAAGATCCGAAAAAAGCCGCCGTGGCTGCTGCGATTGCACGTGCCAAAGCACGAAAAGCGAAGCAAGCAGACTCAATTGAAGCGGAAGAAGCCGAAGCACCTGCCGAGCAAACCGAAGATCCGAAAAAAGCCGCCGTGGCTGCCGCGATTGCACGTGCCAAAGCACGTAAAGCGAAACAAGCAGACTCAACTGAAGCGGAAGAAGCTGAAGCACCAGCCGAGCAAACCGACGATCCGAAAAAAGCCGCCGTGGCTGCCGCGATTGCACGTGCCAAAGCACGTAAAGCGAAACAAGCAGACTCAACTGA